>SYAB01000370.1 GCA_005787665.1 Actinomycetota bacterium | reverse complement strand
CGGCCCGCGGGCTCAGTGTCGGTGTGCTCGACGCCGAGATCTACGGCCACTCGGTGCCGCGGATGATGGGCACGACCGACCGGCCCACCCAGGTGGAGTCGATGATCCTCCCGCCGGTCGCCCACGACGTACGGGTGGTCTCCATCGCCCAGTTCACCCAGGGCAACACCCCGGTGGTCTGGCGCGGGCCCATGCTGCACCGCGCGCTGCAGCAGTTCCTCGCCGACGTCTACTGGGGCGACCTCGACGTGCTCCTGCTCGACCTGCCGCCGGGCACCGGGGATGTGGCCATCTCGGTGGCCCAACTGCTGCCGGGTGCGGAAATCCTCGTGGTGACCACCCCGCAGATCGCCGCCGCCGAGGTCGCCGAGCGTGCGGGCGCGATCGCCCTGCAGACCCGGCAGCGGATCGTCGGGGTGGTCGAGAACATGTCGGGCCTGCTGATGCCGGACGGCACCGTCATGCAGATCTTCGGCGAGGGAGGCGGCCGCCAGGTCGCCGACCGGCTGAGTCAGACCGTCGGCGCCGAGGTACCGCTGCTCGGCCAGGTCCCGCTGGATCCCGCTCTGGTGGCAGCCGGTGACTCGGGCGTGCCGCTGGTCCTGTCGGCGCCTGATTCCGCGGCCGGGCGCGAACTGCGCCGCATCGCCGACACACTGGCCGCCCGGCGCCGGGGGCTCGCCGGGCTGTCCTTGGGCCTGGATCCGGCAGGGCGCTGACGGCCGGTCAGGTCGCGTCGGCGTCGTAGGGCGCCGGCCCGGCCGGAGCCGGCGGCGGTGCCGGGGCATTCTGCGACGGAACCGCAGCGCTCTGCGGTTTGACCGCCGGGGCATCGAAGTTGCCGGTCAGCAGGGAGTCGTCGCCCTCCAGCAGGTGCTTGGTGATCGCCGCCCGCGGCGTCATCCCGCGCAGCTTCTGCAATTCGCTGAGCGGCTCTCGCAGGTCGGCGAATTCCGGACCGAGTTCCTCCCGCAATTCGCGGGTGGCCCCGCTGAGGTAGTCCCGGGCCTGCCGGATGGCGCCGGAAGCCCACCGGATCGCGCCGGGCAGCCGCTCGGGCCCGAGCACCACCAGGCCGACCATGACCAGCAGGAGCATTTCGCCCCACCCGATGTTGGCGAACATCGCGTCAGCTGTCCGGGGCGGGGTTCACCATCAGCGTGACTTTGCGTCCCTCACGCATCACCTCGAGTGGCTGGTCCTTGCCGATCGCGAGCTGGCGGACCGCGACGACGAACTCGTCGGCGTCGGCCACCGTGCGGTCCCCGACCTTGACCACCACGTCGTTCTCCTTGACCCCGGCCTTCTCGGCGGGCCCGCCGGCCTTCACGTTGGCCACCTGGGCCCCGAAGGCGAGATCGTTGCTGACCGAACGGGCGGTCAGGCCCAGCGTCGGGTGGGCGATCTTGCCATCCTTGATCAGCGCCTCGACGGTCTGCTTGACCTCGTTGACCGGGATCGCGAAGCCAAGGCCACTGGCGCTGTCGGACAACGACTTTCCAGCCGTGTTGATCCCGATCACCTCGGACTTCATGTCGATCAGCGGACCCCCGGAGTTGCCATGGTTGATCGAGGCGTCGGTCTGCACCGCGTCGATGACCGTGTCGGTGTCGGACCCGTCTCCGGAGAGCGGTACCGGCCGGTTCAGCGCGCTGATGATGCCGGAGGTGACCGTGCTGCGCAGTCCGAGCGGGGCACCGACCGCGACGACCTCCTCGCCGACCGTCAGCTTGCTGGAGTCACCGAACTTGGCCACCGTGAGGTTGTCGACGTTGTCGACCTTGAGCACGGCGAGGTCGGTCTTGGGGTCGCGGCCGACGAGGTTGGCCGGAACTTCCTTGCCGTCGTTGAAGACCACCGTCAGTTTGAACTTGCTCGGACTCGCCGCGGCCTCGGAGATGACGTGGTTGTTGGTGACGACGTAGCCCCGGCCGTCGACGACCACACCGGACCCCTGCGAGCCCTCTTCGTCGCTCTTGGCCTCGATGGTGACCACCGAGTCCGCCACCGACGCCGCCACCGCGGCGAACCGACCGGCGGGCACGTCGCCACTGTCCGACGTGGACAGCGTCACCTTGGAGGTGGTGAAGGCCTCGACCACCTCAGCGGTCTTGCGACCCACCCAGCCGCCCGCGACACCGATCAGCAGTGCGATGATGCCGAGGATTGCCAGCGCCGCGTAGGAGACCCGGCCACCGAACAGGACGTCGCGCACGCCCAGCGTCCCGGGCGGTGGTCCGATGACCACCGGCGCCGCCTTCTCGAGAGCGGGGGTCCCCAAGGCCGCACCGGCGGCCGGGTCGCGCCACGGGTCGTCGGGCTCCTCGGGCCCGACGGACTCGCCGTTGAGCGCGCCGGCATCGGCGGGATGGCGCTGCAGCGAATCCCCGCCGGGATGCGGGCGGCTGAAGGCCTCCGCGAGAACCGGGTCCGCCGACTTCTTCGCCGGGGTGAACTCGTCGGCGCGACGGAAACTCGCCGACCGCAGATCCTCGGCGACGAACGACCCCTCCACTCCGCGTGGCCGTCCGAAGGCGCGGGTGGCATCGGGATCCACCGGCGGGCGGGAAACCGGTCGGGGCGCCAACCGGTGGCCGCCGCCAGACGTGTCCTTGTTGGGGCTCAAGTCAACCTCGATCCGACTCTATCCGAACGTTCCGCAGCGGCCCGGCGGGGCGGGCCGCTCGTCATCGCACTTCACCCTACCGGCGCTTACGGCGGCCGCGGGGCGTGCCGTTGCCGGTCTGGTCGATCACGGGGGGCGGCGGTTCCTCCGGCGTCGACTGCGGAATCTGGGACAACAACCCCATCAGGGTGCTGGGCATGGTCACCGGCCTGGAGTCCCGCAGGGCCGCCCGGGCCTGCCCCTGGGCCTCTACCTCCGCCGCGCACTGCGGACAGGCCGACAGGTGGCTGCCGGCCCGCAGATGCGCCTTCATCGGCAGTTCGCCGTCCACGTAGGCCGCGATGGCCTCGATGGCCAGGTGGTCGGTGGAACTGAACTGCCGCGGGGCGGCGATCGCCGCCTCGTCGACCGACACGAAGTTTGCCGGCAACCACGACAACGCTCGACGGAACACATGCCCCGGGTCGACCATCGCCTGCACTCCTCTCGGGCCCCGTCAATCCGCTGCCGAACCCCTGCCGAAACCCTGCCGAAATCCGCTGTGCGCAGCGCTCATCTCGAATGTAGCGCGAAGATGCCGCGGGGACATGGCACGACGGGCCGCCCGCAGCGCGTCAGGCCGACTCGGCCCGAGTATTTCCGTGCGCGGCGAGGTGATCCCGCAGGGCCTGCCGGCCGCGGTGGATGCGGCTGCGGACGGTGCCCAGCTTCACCCCGAGGGTGGCACCGATCTCCTCGTAGGACAGGCCCTCGATATCGCACAGGACCACCGCGGCGCGGAACTCGGGCGGCAGCGAGTCCAAGGCCGCCTGCAGGTCCGCACCCAGCCTCGCGTCGTGGTAGATCTGCTCCGGGTTGGGCTCATCGGCCGGAACCCGGTCATAGTCCTCGGGCAGCGCCTCCATGCGGATTCGCGCCCGCCGGCGGACCATGTCCAGGAAGAGGTTGGTGGTGATGCGGTGCAGCCAGCCCTCGAACGTCCCGGGCTGGTAGTTCTGCACCGAGCGGAACACCCGGATGAAGGTTTCCTGGGTGAGGTCCTCGGCATCGTGCTGGTTGCCGGAGAGTCGGTAGGCGAGCCGGTAGACCCGATCGGCGTGCTGGCGGACCAACTCGTCCCAGGACGGCATCGCGGCCCGGTCGCCGGTGGCGTCGAAGACCGCCGTGCCTTGCAACTCGTCGGACGGCTCCACCCAATCGTCGCCGTTCTGGCCGACGTGCGACATAGTGACTGGGGCCGTCAGTGTGGTGGTCGTCGGATCCTCCCGATGTTGGTGCGCCGGCACGGTGGGCGCGTCATCGGTGACAACACCACGCAGCGACGGGGTATTCCCGGTCTCATCGGTGCCGCTTCCCATGGAGCAGAGCCTTCCCTACCGTCGTGTGCGCGCGCTATGGGCAAACTGAATGTTAACTGAGAAACAGAGTGTTAACACATTCCCACAAGGCACTTTGTAAGAATCTCGTCATCTCTGAGCAATTTCCTTAGATTAGCGTCTCTCAGTCGTTCCGCCGACCCCAGATCCGCCCTGACGCGCGCCTGCCCCCACACTGGGGGAGTTCATCTACGCTGCTGAGAATGTCCACCACCGATGAACCCGGGCGCAGCCGGGCGGACCGGGTGCTCGATCATGCCGAGGCTTCGATCTCCGAGGACGCGATCGTCTCGGCCGCCCGCGAACGGGCCGTGGACGTCGGTGCCGGCGCGGTGACCCCGGCAGTCGGCGCGCTGCTGAGCCTGTTGGCCCGGCTCTCCGGCGGACGCGCCGTCGTCGAGGTCGGCACTGGAGCGGGTGTCAGCGGCCTGTGGCTGCTCTCGGGCATGCGCGAGGACGGTGTGCTGACCACGATCGACATCGAGCCCGAGCACCAGCGCCTGGCCAAGCAGGCATTCACCGAGGCGGGAGTCGGCCCGGGCCGCACCCGACTGATCGGGGGCCGCGCCCAGGAGGTGCTCACCCGGTTGGCCGACGAGACCTATGACCTGGTATTCGTCGACGCCTCCCCCGTTGACCAGGCGCAGTTCGTCGCCGAAGGGGTGCGTCTGCTGCGCCCGGGCGGGGTGATCGTGCTGCATCACGCCGCTCTCGATGGCCGCGCCGGAGATCCGGAGGCCCACGACGCCGAGGTGTCCGCGGTACGCGAGGCGGCCCGCCAGATCGCCGAGGACGACCGGCTCAACCCGGTGCTGGTACCCCTCGGCGACGGTGTTCTGATCGCCGTCCGCGACTGACTACAGGTAGATCACCTTCGCAAGGGCGACGGTCGCGATCATCGTCAGGACCAGCATCGGTAGACCGACCTTGGCGTAGTCGCTGAATCGGTAGCCGCCCGGTTCCATCACGAGCATGTTCGTCGGCGAGGACACCGGCGTCACGAACGCCGCGGAGCACGCGATCGCCACCGTCATGCCGAAGGCCTGGGGCGAGACGTTGAGAGCCTGGGCCGCCTCGACGGCGATCGGCGCGATCAGGACCGCCGTCGCCACGTTGGAGATGAACAGACAGGCCAGCGCGGTGACGGCGAACACCGTCGCCAACATCAGCACCGGACCCAACGAGCCCAGGGTGCGAACCAGCGCCCCCGCCATCATCTCGGTCGCGCCGGTCTTGGCCAGCGCGGTCGCCAGCGGCAGCATCCCGCCGATGACCACCAGCGTCCGCCAACTGATGACGCGGTAGATGCTGTCGACCGGAACGCACCTCGTACCGATCATCGCCAGGGCGGCGATTAGGGCGATCGCGACGTTGGGCAGAAGCTGCAAGGCCATTGCGGCCACCATCAGAACGAGGATCGCGACCGCGATCGGTGCGCGGCCGGGCGCCTGGAGTCGGTCCTCGTACTCACTCGGCAGGTTGAGCAGGAAGAAGTTGCGGCGGTCGTCGCTGAGCCGTTGAATGTCGTGCCAGTTACCCCCGACCAGGACGGTGTCGCCGAAGTCGAGCTTCTGTTCGGCAAGGTTCTTGTGCACCGTACGGCCACGGTGCCGGATGGCCAGGGCGCTCACATTGAACGTGGCGTGCAGATCGAGGTCGGCCACCGACGAGCCGACCGAACTGGACTCGGGGGCGATCATCACCTCGGCGATTCCGATGTCCTGCAACGTTCGCTGGCGCTGGCCTGGCGGCATCGGTCCGGTGACCGAACAGGACAACGCCGCGGTCACGTCGGGGATGCGCTCGGCGTCGATCAGGGTGAACAGGACATCGTCCGCCTCGATCACCGTTTGCCGGTCGGCGGGCAGGAATCGGAGACGCTGATGATCCCGGCGCTCCAGACCCAGGACCTCCACATCATGGTCCTGGCTCAGCGACTCCCGGACCGTGGCCGCGGACCGGCCGATCAGTGCAGAGCCGGCGCCGACGGCAAGGCGCTGCCAGCGATCCGAGAGGCCGTAGGCGGCGATCAGATCGGAGGCACCCGGTGATCCGTCCGGACTCTGGTCGGTGCGCCTGCGGCTCAGCAGATTCCTGCCGAAGAGCAGCATGAACATCACCCCCAGCGCCAGCGCGGCCAGCCCGAACGGGGTGAAACTGAAGAAGCCGAAGAGCGGCTCGACACCGCGCTCGCGAAGGGTGTTCTCGACGATGACGTTCGGCGATGACGCGATCAGCGTCATCATGCCGCTGATCATCACCGCCACGCAGAGCGGCATCAACAGCCGCTTTTTGTTCAGCCCCGTCCTGGCGGAGACCGACAACACGACCGGAATGAGCATGGCCACGATGGCCGAGGAATTGAGAACCGATCCGATTCCGCCGGCGATGAGCATGATCAGCGTGACAAGCCGCGCCTCACTGCTACCGCCCATCCTGACGATGAAATGCCCGAGCCGTTGTGTGACACCGGTATTGACCAGACCGGCGCTCACCACGAAGACCCCGGCGATCAGGATGACGACCGGGGATCCGAAGCCCGACAGCGCTTCGCTGGGATCGAGCACTCCGGTCGCCATCAAGGCGGCGACGACGAACAGTCCGACCACGTCGGCCGGTGGCCGACCCCATACGAACAGCGCGATCGCAGCCGCGAGGATGCCGAAGACCATCGGCATGGCATACGTCATCGGCACCTCAGGGACGGGGACCGTCCCATTCAATCTCAACGGCGAGCGCGGGGGGCCACTCCAGGACAGACATTCCACTAGACGTCAGGCGAAACCCCGGGGCGTTTCGGCGCGCATCGCCCCGCGCCGAGGCAGTTCGGGTCATCCTTGAGTGCAGACGAGTTCACCGAGGAGGCCGCGTGGAACTGATGACGGGCTTCGGGCTGGCCACCGCAGCGGGTCTGAACGCCTATATCCCGCTGCTGTCGATGGGCCTGCTGGATCGCTACACCACCCTGGTGAACCTGCCGCAGGGGTGGGCCTGGCTGGCCAACGGATGGGTGATCGGGATCGTCGCGGTGCTGCTGGTGATCGAGATCGTCGCCGACAAGGTGCCCGCGCTGGATTCGGTCAACGACGCGGTGCAGACCTTCGTCCGGCCCACCTCGGGCGGCATCGTGTTCGCCTCCGGAACCGCCTCGCAGACCGCGGCGGTGGCCGATCCCGGCGAGTTCGCCCGCACCGGTCAGTGGGTTCCCGTCGTCATCGGCGTGCTGACCGCCCTGGTGGTGAGCCTGACCAAGTCGACGGTGCGGCCGGCGGCCAACGTGGCCACCGGCGGGGTGGCGGCCCCGGTTCTGAGCACCGTCGAGGATGTCACCAGTGTCAGCCTGACGTTCATCGCGATCCTGATCCCGGCGCTGGTGCTCATCGTCCTGATCGCCCTGGTGTGGGCGGCGGTGTGGCTGTTGCGGCGCCGGCGCAGGAAACGCTCCGGCTCGCCGGGGCAGGGCGTGAGCTAGATCCAGACACCCTTGCCGACGGCGACCACGCCGCCCGCGCTGATCGCGAAGCGCTCACGGTCCTTCTCCAGGTCCACTCCGACCTGCTCGCCGGGTCCGACGACGACGTTCTTGTCCAGGATCGCCCGGCGCACCACCGCGCCACGACCCACCCGGACACCGGGCATCAGCACACTGCCCTCAACGATGGCCCCGTCGTCGACCACCACGTTGCTCGACAGCACCGAGGTGCGCACCGAGGCCGCCGAGATGATGCTGCCGGCGCCCACCACCGATTCCTGGGCGGAACCGCCGTTGACGAACTTGGCCGGGGCGAGGTTCTCCGACTCGCCGCGAATCGGCCACCGCTTGTTGTAGAGGTTGAACACCGGGTGCACCGACACCAGATCCATGTGCGCGTCGTAGAACGCGTCGAGGGTTCCGACGTCGCGCCAGTAGCCGTGATCGCGTTCGGTGGCGCCGGGCACCTCGTTGTCGTTGAAGTCGTAGACCGCGGCCATCCCGTCGGCGACGAGATTCGGAATGATGTTGCCGCCCATGTCGTGGTCGGAGGTGTCGTCGTCGGCATCGGCGCGGATCGCGTCGATGAGCACCTTGGTGGTGAAGATGTAGTTGCCCATCGAGACGAAGGTCTGCTCCGGGTTGTCCGGGGTGCTGGGCGGATCCGCCGGCTTCTCCACGAAGCTGCGGATCCGGCCGGACTCGTCGGCCTCGATGCAGCCGAATGCGGACGCCTCCCCGCGCGGCACCCGGATGCCGGCCACCGTCGCCCCGGCCCCGCTGTCGACGTGGAATCTGAGCATCTGCTCGGGGTCCATCCGGTACACGTGATCGGCGCCGAACACCACGATGTAGTCGGGATCCTCGTCGTAGATGAGGTTCAGCGATTGGTAGATCGCGTCGGCGGAGCCGGTGTACCAGCGCGGGCCGAGCCGCTGCTGGGCGGGCACCGGGGTGATGTACTCCCCTGCCAGGCCGCTGAGTCGCCAGTTCTGCGAGATGTGGCGGTCCAGGGAGTGCGACTTGTACTGGGTGAGAACACAGATCCGCAGATAGCGGGCATTGACCAGGTTCGAGAGCACGAAGTCGATCAGCCGGTAGGCACCGCCGAATGGCACGGCGGGTTTGGCACGATCCGCCGTCAGCGGATAGAGCCGCTTCCCCTCCCCCCCGGCCAGGACGATGCCAAGCACATGCGGCAACTCCCTCATGGTGTTCAACCTAGCCATCGCCGCCTGCAACGGCTAGCGCAACGAGGGTTTGGCCGCGACGATCCACCCCGCGCCACGCCTGCACTACGGTCAGCGCTATGCGGGTGGCGATGATGACGCGGGAGTACCCGCCGGAGGTCTACGGCGGGGCCGGAGTGCACGTGACCGAACTGGTCGCGCAGCTGCGCCGACTCTGCGAGGTCGACGTGCACTGCATGGGCGCCCCGCGTGACACCGCGTTCGCCCACCAGCCCGACCCGGCGCTGGCCGACGCCAACCCCGCGCTGTCGACCCTGTCCACCGACCTACGGATGGCCGATGCGGCCGCCGGGGCGACCGTGGTGCACTCCCACACCTGGTACACCGGCATGGCCGGGCACCTGGCGGCACTGTTGCACGGTATCCCCCACGTCCTGACGGCGCATTCCCTCGAGCCGAAGCGGCCCTGGAAGGCCGAACAGCTCGGCGGCGGGTACCAGGTGTCGCTCTGGGTCGAGCGCACGGCCGTGCAGGCCGCCGACGCGGTGATCGCGGTGAGCGCGGGGATGCGCGAGGACGTGCTGTCGGTGTACCCCGCACTGGACCCCGGCCGGGTGCATGTGGTCAAGAACGGCATCGACACCGACATCTGGTATCCGGCGGCACCGGATCCCGAGGAGTCGGTGCTCGAGGAACTCGGGGTCGATCAGTCCCGGCCGATGGTGGCCTTCGTCGGCCGGATCACCCGGCAGAAAGGGGTGCCGCACCTGATCGCGGCCGCCCATCGGTTCGATCCGGAGGTTCAACTAGTGCTGTGCGCCGGGGCGCCCGACACTCCCGAGATCGCAGCCGAGGTCAGGACCGCGGTCGACGAACTCGCCGCCCGACGCAGCGGGGTGTTCTGGGTCCGGGACTTTCTGCCGGTGCACGAGATCCGCGAAATCCTCTCGGCGGCAACAGCCTTCGTATGCCCGTCGGTGTACGAGCCGCTCGGTATCGTCAACCTCGAGGCG
>SYAB01000369.1 GCA_005787665.1 Actinomycetota bacterium | reverse complement strand
CGCCACCGCCCCCCCTGGGGCAGGCCGGGGGGGCCGCCGGTGTTGAGGTTGTAGAGGTCATCCCCGGTCGGGGTGGGCATCCCGCCGGCGGGCGCGGGGGTGGCGACGATGGACTCGTAGTCCACCGCGTCGGGCAGCAGCTCGTTGCCGGAGTCGTCGGCGACCTGGACGAGCACCGTCAGGTCGGGCAGCCGGCCGCGGATGGCCTGGACGTGCGGGGCGAACTCGGCCGCGTACACCAGGGCCTTGGCCTTGGCGTCGGCGAGCAGGTAGAGCAGCTCCTCCTCGACGTAGCGGTAATTGACGTTGAACGGGGCCACCCGCGCGCGGTAGCCCGCGACCATCGCCTCGAGGTACTCGTTGCCGTTGCGCAGGTACAGCCCGATGTGGTCCTGGCCGGACTGGTGGTTCTCCAGGCTGTCACGTTCGGCGTGGCAGCCGAGTCCCTGTTCGACCAGGTAATGGGCGATCCCGTCGATGCGGGCGTCCATCTGGGCGTAGGTGAGCCGGCGATCCCGCCAGATCAGCACCTCGCGGTCGGGGATGGTCTCGGCGACGGTATGGAAGACGGTGGACAGATCGAAGCTCACCGGGCCACTCTATGCGTCGGATCAGGCGGGATAGGTTTATCCCCGAACCCGAATTTCGAGGAGTGTTCATGGCGCAACGCGCGCGTATCGACTTCCCGTCCCGTATCGGCGTCTGGTGGGCCAGCGACACCTGGCCCATGGCGGCAGCCCAAGACGTGGCACGGGAGATCGAGGCCCTCGGGTACGGGTCGCTGTTCCTGCCGGAAGTGGGTCTCAAGGACTGCATGGTGGAATCGGCCGCCTTCCTCGAGGCGACGGACCGCCTCGTCGTCGGCACCGGCATCGCCAACATCCACGCCCGGGTCGCGGGGACCATGGAGGGCGGCGGACGGACGTTGACCGCGCTGTACCCCGGCCGCTTCGTGCTCGGGCTGGGTGTCAGCCACGGGCCGCTGGTGGAGAACATGCTCGGCGGCACCTATGCCAAACCGCTGACGACCATGCGGGCCTACCTGGACCGGATGGCCGCGTTGCCGGAGATGGTCGAGCCCGGGTCAGGCCGGCCGGTGCGGCTGCTGGCGGCGTTGGGGCCCAAGATGATCGAGCTGTCCGGCAGCCATGCCGATGGCGCACACCCGTACCTGGTCAATCCCGCCCAGACCGCGGTCACCCGCGAGATCCTCGGGCCGGACAAGTGGATCGTCTCCGAGCAGGCCGTCGTCGTCGGCGGCGATGCCGAGGAACAACTGCACCGGGCGCACCTGCACCTGCAGATCTACTCGGGTCTGCCGAACTACCGCAATTCGTGGCTGCGTCAGGGCTTCGACGAGACCGACTTCGTGCCGGGCGGATCCGACCGCTTGGCCCGCGGGATCGTCGGGATGGGTTCGGTACCGGAGGCGGCGGCATCGGTAAGCGCGCACCTCGACGCTGGCGCCGATCACGTTCTGGTTCAGGTCCTCGGCGACGGCAATCCGGCCTGGGACCCGCGTCCGGCGCTGCGCGCGTTGGCCGCGGAACTCGGGCTGGATTCCTAGCGCTTGAACCAGGCTCGCAGGGTGGCGACCTCGCGGGTGTAGGACTCGTACATCTCGTCGTGGAACAGCGAGGCGCCGCTCAGAGTGTCCCCACCCGCCCAGTTCGCCCGGATGCGTACGGTCCCGCGGTTGAACACGTCGGCGTTGGCGCCGCTGTCCCGCCGCTGCCAGTCCTGCTCCTGGGCCAGCAGTGCCACGGTCTGCCGCTCGTTGGTCGCTGTGGTCATGGTTCTCCTCGCTTGAGCGGTTCTCGCCGGTCAAGCGTACTAGGTTGACTCCCATGCCCAGCGCGCGTGTCGAGGTGCGCATTCCCTCGGACGGCGAGCCCCTCGCCGCCTACCTCTACCGGCCCGAGACAGCCGATGTCGCGGTCCCGTGCGTGGTGATGGCGCACGGCTTCTCGGCTACCCGGGATGACGGGCTGCCCGAGTACGCCGAGGCGTTCCGCGCCGCCGGTTTCGCGGTCCTGCTGTTCGACTACCGCTGTTTCGGGGCCTCCGGCGGTGAGCCCCGGCAGGTGCTCGACATCGGTCGCCAGCACGACGACTACCGGGCTGCGGTGGACTGGGCCCGCCGTACCGAGGGTATCGACGCCGACCGGATCGCGCTGTGGGGAACATCTTTCAGTGGCGGGCATGTGGTGGCCGTGGCGGCCCGGGATCCGCGCATCGCCGCGGTCATCGCCCAGGCCCCCTACACCGACAGCCTGCCGGTGATCCGCCGGATGCCGAGACGCAATCTGGTGCGCGCGGCGTGGGCGGCACTGCGGGACGGACTGGGCGCACTTCGGGGTCGTCCGCCGACGCTGATCCCCGCAGCGGGACCTCCGGGAAGCTTCGCGGCCATGACCGAGCCGGACGTGGTGCCGGGTTTCACCGCGATCGTGGGTGCGGAATCGTTGTGGCGCAATGAGTTCGCCGCTCGACTGATGTTCACGCTGCCGTTCTACCGGCCGGTGCGGGTGGCACACCGGCTGAGGATGCCGGTGTTGTTCTGCGTATGCGACGACGACACCACGACCCCGCCGTCCTCCACCATCGCGGCGGCCCGTGCGGCACCGCTGGGGGAGTTGCGCCACTACCCGTACGGGCACTTCGCGATCTATCAGGACCCGCAGGTCAAACTCGATCAGGTCGCGTTTCTACGGCGCGTGCTCGGGCCACCAGATCGGCTGTCGCCGAACGCAACTCGGCCGCCGAACTGAGCGGTCCGCCGAAGCCGACCCGGGTGTAGGCCGCTCCGCGTGGCGTCATCACCTTCAGGTCCAGGCCGTACCGGTCGATTCCGGTGCAGGTCGCCGACGCGGTGTCGGGGAACCCGCCCAGCGCCCGTGCCATCTCGGCCAGGCCGGCGGCATGGTCGGCGTTGAGGTGCTCGATCGCGCCCGCGGCGCGCGGTCTGACCGGGTCGGGCTCGGCGGCGGCGTAATCCGCGGCGCTCGCCGAGTCCATCCGGCCGTAGCCCCCGACCCAACGCACCCGGTGCACCCGCAGCACCCACACCGCGAAGTCGCTGTAGTCGATGTAGTACTTCGCGGCCGGCACCGCCGCCACGGGGGCGGCGCGTGCCGCGTCGAGCTCGGCCCCCACCGGTCGTTCGACGATTCCGGCCACCGTGATCCGGGCGCTGGCCAGCGGATCCGTCTCGGCGCCGGGGGCCACCACCGAGAGGCTGGCCCGTGGGTCGGCGGCCAGGTTGCGGCCGTGCTCGGCCAGGTGGGAGACACACAGCACCGGCGCGCCGCCGAGCAGGCCATAGGTGACGAAGGAGGCCCACGGATCGCCGGCTGCGGTCAGGCTGGCCAGAGTGGCCGCGTTGGTGGCGGCCGCGATGGTGCGGGCCTCCTCAGCCGCCGACGGCCGGGTGGGGTCGACGATATCGGTCAACGGTGGCGGCATGGTGGGTCCGTCGCCGGGGTCGCCGTGATCGCGGGTAGCCACGTCGCCGACGATACCGCCCGCGCCGGGCGGCGCCGGCCGGGTTACCTGGGCGTCCGCGCTCCGGTATTTGACGGCTTCGGTACCTTGTCGTGCATGACCCAGGACACCGGATCGAAAGACTTCGCCGAGCAGGAGCGCGCCCGCCTGGAGGCCGAGTTGGCCGAGTTGCACCGCCGCCGCGACCAACTGCGCGCCGATCTGCAGGCCGATGCCGAAACCGTGGGCGACCGCGGCGACGCCGCCGAGGCGCTGCAACGTGCCGAGGATCTCGCCGGGGTGGACGAGCAGATCGGCCGCGTCTCCTGGCTGTTGGCCGGTGGCAACGCGACCGTGCCGGGCCAGCTGCCCAACGGCACCGAGGTGACGTTGCGGTTCCCCGATGACGACAAGGACATCCAGATGCGGGTGGTCAACTTCATCGAGGAGACCCCGGCCGGCGCGGAGGACACCACCCTGACCGCCGACAGCCCGCTCGGATTGGCGCTGTTCGGCCGCAAGGCCGGGGAGACCGTCACCTACCGGACCCCGCGGGGTGAGTTGCAGGTCAAGCTGCTGGCCATCGAGCAGCCCTGATGCGCGCGGTCAGGGTCACCTCGCTGGGCGGCCCGGAGTCCGTCGAACTCCTCGACATCCCCGATCCCGCCGCTGAAACCGCCGGCGATGTGGTGATCGACGTGTATGCCGCGGGTGTGGCGTTTCCCGATGCGCTGCTCACCCGCGGGCTCTACCAGTACCGTCCGGAGCTGCCGTTCACCCTCGGGGCCGAACTCGCCGGCGTGGTGCGTACCGCCCCGGCCGGTGCCCACATCAAGGCCGGTGACCGGGTAGTGGGCCTGACCATGATCGGCGGTGCGATGGCCGAGACCGCGGTGCTCGGCGCCGACCGGGTGTTCCCGCTGCCCGACGACGTCAGCTTCGAGGCGGGAGCCGGCCTGTTGTTCAACGACCTGACGGTGTATTTCGCGCTGACCGAGCGTGGCCGGCTGACGGCCGGCGAGACAGTGCTCGTGCACGGCGCCGCCGGCGGCATCGGGACCTCGACCCTGCGGCTGGCACCCGCGCTCGGGGCGAGCCGGGTGATCGCCGTCGTCAGCTCCGAGGACAAGGCCGAGGTGGCCCGGGCGGCCGGCGCCACCGACGTGGTGCTCGCCGACGGTTTCAAGGACGCGGTGGCCGGACTCACCGGCGGCCGCGGGGTCGACATCGTGATGGACCCGGTCGGTGGCGACCGGTTCACCGACTCGCTGCGCTCACTGGCCCCCGCGGGCCGGTTGCTGGTGGTCGGATTCACCGGCGGGGAGATCCCCACCGTGAAGGTCAACCGGTTGCTGCTCAACAACATCGACGTGGTGGGCGTGGGGTGGGGCGCCTGGACGCTGAAGCACCCCGAGGCACTCGGCGAGCAGTGGCGGGGACTGGCCGCACTGCTGAACTCCGGCAGGCTGGCCGCCCCGCAGCCCGACGTCTACCCGCTGTCGCGGGCGGGGGAGGCGATCGCCTCGCTGGAGAACCGCACCGCGCGGGGCAAGGTCGTGGTGCGGGTTCGCGACTGACCCGACCCCGATGACCGCCGATCTCGCCGCACTGCCGTGGGCTGATTGGCTGCCCCGTCAGCGCTGGTTCGCCGGCCGCGGCCGGGGTCCGGCCTCGGCTGGGGTCCACCGAGTGGTACCGCTGCGTTCCGGCCTCGACCTCACCATCCTTGCCGTCAGCTACCCGGACGGCGGCGCCGAGGAGCGGTATCAGATTGTCGTGCAGTGGGATCCGGGTCCGGCAACGGGTGACGGCGTGATCGGCACACTGCGCGGACCGGACGGCCGCACCGCCTACGACGCGTTGTATCGCCCGGAGTCGGCCCGGTTTCTGCTGTCGCTGCTGGACTCGTCGGCCCGGATCGGTGAGGTCCGCTTCGATCGGGAACCCGGGGCAGACCTCTCGGTGGGTGCCGTGGCGCGGGTGATCGGGGCCGAGCAGAGCAATACCAGCGTGGTGTTCGGCGACTCCGCGATCCTCAAACTGTTCCGCCGGGTGCTGCCGGGCGTCAACCCCGACATCGAACTCAACCGGGCGCTGGCCCGACAGGGAAACCCCCATGTGGCGCGACCACTCGGATCCGTAGAGATCACCGACAATGGCCAGACCTGCGCGCTGGGCACGGTCACCACCTAT
>SYAB01000040.1 GCA_005787665.1 Actinomycetota bacterium | reverse complement strand
CCGGACTTGATGACGTCCTTGGCCCGGTCGGTCAGGGTGATGTAGCCCTGCGGGTCGATCCGGCCCACATCGCCGGTCCGCAGCCAGCCCGACGCGAACTTCGAGGGATCGGTGTTGCGGTAGTAGGAGCCGGTGATCCACGGGCCGCGGACCTCCAATTCCCCGACGGCCACGTTGTCGTGGGGCAGGGCGGTGCCGTGGTCGTCGACGATGCGGGCCTCCACCCCGCACATCGGCCGGCCCTGGGTGGAACGGATCTCCCAATGCCGTTCCGGCGGCGTTCCTGGGGCGGGCCAGGCCAGGGTTGCCATCGGCGAGGTCTCGGTCATTCCCCACAGCTGCCGGATCTGCACGCCGTGGCGCTCCTCGAAGGTCTGCATCAGCGATACCGGAACGGCCGAACCACCGCAGGCCACCAGTCGCAGCGACGAGATGTCATGGCCCGGTTCGCGATCCAGGAAGTTCATCACATCGTTCCAGATGGTCGGCACGGCACCGGCCACCGTGGGGCGCTGAGTCTCGATCAGGGTGACGATCGACTTGGCGTCCATGAATCGGTCCGGCAGGATCAGATCGGCGCCCGCCATCAGCGCGGCATAGGGCAGACCCCAGGCGTTCGCGTGGAACATGGGCACGATCGGCAGGGCCTTGTCCGAGAAGCTCAAACCCATGCCGTTGCCGCTGCAGACCGCCATCGAGTGCAGGTAGCTGGACCGGTGACCGTAGACCACACCCTTGGGGTGTCCGGTGGTACCGCTGGTGTAACACATTGCCGCAGCAGAGTTCTCGTCGATCTCCGGCCAGTCGAACTGGTCGGACTCGGCAGCGGTCACCTCGTGGTAGCGCAGCACCCGCTTACCGGATTCCTCCAACGGACCCAGGTCCCCGGATCCGACTGCGATGACGGTGTGCACCGTCTCCATCCGGGGCAGCACCGGCGCAAGGATCGGTATCAGGGACGTGTCGACGATGACGACGCGGTCCTCGGCCTCGTAGGCGACGAACTCGATCTGCTCCGGGAACAGCCGGATGTTGAGGGTGTGCAGCACCGCACCCATCGAGGGCACGGCGACATAGGCCTCAAGGTGCTCCTGGTTGTTCCACATGAACGTGGCAACGCGCTGGTCGCCGTCGATGCCCAGCCGCCGCAGGGCGTTGGCCAGTCGGGCCGCCTGCCGGCCGACCTCCCAGTAGGTGGCCTGGCGAAAACCGTCCCCGGTGGCGGTGGTGACCGTCCGGTCGCCGTGGACGTTCACCGCGTAGCGCAGAATCTCGGAGACTGTCAACGGGAAGTTCTGCATCGTGCTCAGCATCGGGCCCACCTTCGGTCGATTGGTGGTCCCGATCGTATCGCCGCGCAACGCCGGGACGTCCTTCGGCGATGGATAGGTATACCGTCACAACAGCGAAGGAGGGTCGATGCGCGGGATCGCAGTTCTGGCGGTGGCCGCCGCCGCCCTCGGTGCCCTGGCCGGGCCGGCCGCAGCGGCGCGGGCCGACGGGTCGGCACAGGACACCATCGCACAGTTGCAGCAGCAGGGCTATCAGGTCCAGGTGGACAAGATCGGCACCGGGCCGATGGCGAACTGCGTGGTCACCAACGTGCGCAACCCGAACACGATGACCCAGTGGGTGCCCTATGTGGGGCCCGGCTTGGGCAACCGCGAAGGCAATTTCCTGGTGCCGGTGGTGACCAGCAGGACCATCTCAGTCTCTCTGGACTGCAGCCAGAATTGAGCCCGGCGGTCAGGACGCCGCGCGAAGGTCCGCGCTGCGCACCGTCATCGCCACCAGGGTCCCCTCGAAATCACCCGCGTAGAGGTGGGTTCCGTCCCGGCTGACCGCCAGGCATGACACCGGCCGGCCGATATCGATGCGGTCGACGATCCGCGCCGTCGCCGTGTCGATGACGACGACATCGTCGCCGACGGCCACGAAAGCCGCACCGGCGGTGAGGACGACCTGGGCAGGCGTCCCACCGGTCGCGATGGTGTGAACAGTGCGGGCGGCCCCGGTATCCACGATGTGCAGGACCCCACCGCGTTCGGGATCCCAACCGGTGGCGAAGACCCGGCGCTCGTCAGGGTGGACGGCGATATCACCGATCGAGGAGCCGACCGCGACGGTGTTCAGGACCCGGCCGCTTCGCACGTCGACGGCGACCAGTGTGCCCCCGGTTGCGGAGTTCAGCGCCGCATACAACCGGCTTCCGGCCGCATTGATACGGAGGGCGTCGACGGAGGCGCCGGCCGCCCGGGCGATGTCGATGGTGCTCAGGTGCCCGCTCTCGACGTCGACCACCACAACCTCGGCCACCCCGTCCGCCGAGCGCGCGACGTACACCAGTTCACCGGACCTGCTGACCGCAAGCCCGCGGGCACCCACACCGACCTCCCGGGCGGCCAGGGCCGCGCCGGTGTCAAGGTCGACGGCGACCACGTTGTCCTCCGCGATCGACGCAGAGCGCACGTAGGCGCGATCAGAAACGGCCACCGCGAACGGTTCAGCGATGCCGTGGCACACCGATCGGAGGTTGAGCGTCGCGACATCCACCACCGACACGGCATCCTGGCCGAGGTGGGCCGCGACCAGAGAGCGCCCGTCATGGCTGACGGCAAGATCGGTCACCGCACCAGGCATGCCGGACAACACACCGGCGGCCGGACGTACCGCGCGCACCAGATCGGCGGACTGCCGGGCGGCGGAAACGAGGCCACTGACGGCGGCGATCCGCGGTGTCGGCAGCGTCGACAGCCACACCGAATCGGCGGGCCGATCGGCCACTGCGGTGCTTCCTGT
>SYAB01000368.1 GCA_005787665.1 Actinomycetota bacterium | reverse complement strand
CGGCGCCGCGCTCGCCGAGTACGGCCGCCGGGTGTTGCTGGTGGACCTCGACCCGCAGGGCGCGCTGTCGGCCGGGCTCGGAGTGCCGCACTACGAGCTGGCCCATACCGTGCACAACCTGCTGGTGGAGCCGCGCGTCGGGATCGACGACGTGCTCATCAACACCCGGGTGGAGGGCCTGGATCTGGTCCCGAGCAATATCGACCTGTCGGCCGCCGAGATTCAGCTGGTCAACGAGGTCGGTCGGGAGCAGACTCTGGGCCGCGCTCTGCGGCCGGTGCTGGACCGTTACGACTATGTGCTGATCGACTGCCAGCCCGCGCTCGGGCTGCTCACCGTCAACGCGCTGGCGTGTTCGGACGGGGTGATCATCCCCACCGAGTGCGAGTTCTTCTCGCTGCGGGGATTGGCGCTGCTGACCGACACGGTGGACAAGGTGCGCGATCGACTCAACCCGAAGCTCTCCATCAGCGGGATCGTGGTCACCCGGTTCGACAGCCGCACCGTCAACGCCCGCGAGGTCATGAGTCGGGTGATCGAACGATTCGGGGACCTGGTGTTCGACACTGTCATCGCCCGGACCGTGCGCTTTCCCGAAACCAGTGTGGCCGGCGAGCCCATCATCACCTGGGCCTCGAAATCGACTGGCGCACAGGCGTATCGCGCCCTCGCGCGCGAGGTCATCGACCGCTTCGGCAAGTGAGCACGCAGACAGCGCCGGAGAAGCGCTTCACGGTCCGACTGACCAACTTCGAGGGACCGTTCGACCTGCTGCTGCAACTCATCTTCGCGCACCGCCTCGATGTCACCGAGGTCGCACTGCACGAGGTGACCGACGAATTCATCGCCTACACCCGCCAGTTCGGCCCGCAGCTCGAACTCGAGGAGACCACCGCATTCCTGGTGATCGCCGCCACCCTGCTGGACCTCAAGGCCGCCCGCCTGCTGCCGGCGGGGGAGGTGGAGGACGCCGAGGACCTGGCCCTGCTCGAGGTGCGTGACCTGCTGTTTGCCCGACTGCTGCAGTATCGGGCGTTCAAGCACGTCGCGGAGATGTTTGCGGAGTTAGAGGCGGCCGCGCTGCGCAGCTACCCCCGCGCGGTGGCCCTGGAAGACCAGTTCGCCGAGTTGTTGCCCGAAGTCATGATCGGGGTGGATGCGCACCGCTTCGCCGAGATCGCCGCCGCGGCGTTCACGCCCAGACCCGTGCCGAGGGTCGGTACCGACCACCTGCACGCGGCGCGGGTGTCGGTCCCCGAGCAGGCCGAGCGGCTGTTGGAGGTGCTGGAGCGCAGGGGTGTGGGGCACTGGTCCTCATTCTCGGAACTGGTCGCCGACTGCGGCGAACCGATCCTCATCGTCGGCCGGTTCCTGGCATTGCTCGAGCTGTACCGGGCCCGGGCGGTAGCATTCGACCAGTCAGAACCGCTTGGTGTGCTGCAGGTTTCGTGGACCGGAAACCGCATGGTGAACGAAGAGCTGGTCAGGGCCGAGTGGGAAGAGCAGGTCCAGCAGTGACCGAGGACATCGCGGCAGCCGATATCGCCGCCGGAGAGCGTGACGAGGCGGAGCTCGACGACGCCGAGCTCACCCGGGTCTTGGAGGCGCTGCTGCTGGTGGTCGATTCGCCGGCCAGCGCCGAGTCGCTGGCCGCGGCGACCGGGCAGCCGTTGGACCGGGTCACCGCAACGTTGCAGCGGATGGCCGAGGAGCTTCGCGGCCGGGACAGCGGAATCGACCTGCGGGAGGCCGGCGGCGGCTGGCGGCTCTACACCCGGGCCCGGTTCGCCCCCTACGTCGAGCTGCTGCTGCTCGACGGTGCCCGATCCAAGCTCACCCGGGCCGCACTGGAGACCCTCGCGGTGGTGGCCTACCGGCAGCCGGTGACCAGAGCGCGGGTGAGCGCCGTCCGCGGGGTGAACGTCGATGCGGTGATTCGCACGCTGGTGGCGCGCGGGCTGATCACCGAGGCCGGCACGGACCCGGACAGCGGGGCGACCACGTTCACCACCACCGAGTTGTTCCTGGAGCGGCTGGGTTTGTCCTCGCTGACCGAGCTGCCCGATATCGCACCGCTGCTGCCCGATGTCGACGTGATCGACGACCTGAGCGAGACGCTGGACAGCGAGCCCCGGTTCGCCAAACTTGCCGCCGGACCCGCCCAGCCGGACAAGCCCGTGACGATCGACGTCGACACCGATGTCTGAGCCCGGAGCCGACCAGGACGGCGTGCGCCTGCAGAAGGTGCTGTCCCAGGCCGGAATCGCCTCGCGCCGGGTGGCCGAGCGGATGATCACCGATGGTCGGGTCGAGGTCGACGGCCGGGTGGTGCGGGAGTTGGGCACCAGGGTCAACCCCGACACTGCCGAGATCCGGGTCGACGGCTCGCGGATCGTGCTCGACGAGTCGATGGTCTACCTCGCGGTGAACAAACCGCTCGGCATGCACTCGACGATGTCCGACGACCGCGGCCGCCCCTGTATCGGCGACCTGATCGAGCATCGGGTGCGGGGAAACAAGAAGCTCTTCCACGTCGGACGCTTGGACGCCGACACCGAGGGATTGCTGCTGCTGACCAACGACGGCGAGTTGGCCCACCGCCTGATGCACCCCTCCTTCGAGGTGCCCAAGACCTATCTGGCCACCGTCGCCGGCACGGTACCGCGCGGGCTGGGCAAAACCCTGCGCGCCGGCATCGAACTGGAGGACGGACCGGTCAAGCTCGACGATTTCGCGGTGGTGGACGCGGTTCCGGGCAAGACCCTGGTGCGGGTGACCCTGCACGAGGGACGCAAGCGGATCGTCCGACGACTGCTGGCGGCCGTCGGGTTCCCGGTGCAGGCACTGGTCAGAACAGATATCGGCACGGTCGGTCTGGGCGAGCAGCGGCCCGGCAGCATCCGGGCGCTGACCCGCAAAGAGATCGGCGGGCTGTCTCAGGCGGTGGGTCTGTGAGCGCTGTAGTGATCGCTATCGACGGTCCCGCGGGAACCGGAAAGTCCTCGGTATCAAGGGGTTTGGCGCGTGAGCTGGGCGCCCGTTACCTCGATACCGGGGCCATGTACCGGATCGCAACGCTGGCGATGCTGCGCGCGGGGGTGGACCTTGAGGACCCTGCTGCCATTGGCTCGGCCGCAGAGGTGTCGATCTCGGTGGGATACGACCCGGACGTTGAGTCGGTTTTCCTCGACGGCGAGGACGTTTCCGCCCAGATCCGTGGCGAGGACGTCACCCGGGCGGTATCTGCGGTCTCCGCGGTACCCGAGGTGCGCGCGCATATGGTGCGCCTGCAGCAGGAGTTGGCGGCCGGCGAGGGCAGTGTGGTGGTGGAGGGCCGCGACATCGGCACGGTGGTGCTGCCCGAGGCCGATCTGAAGATCTTCCTGACCGCCTCCGCCGAGACCCGGGCGCGGCGACGCAACGCTCAGAACGTCGCCGCGGGACTGGCCGACGACTACGAGACGGTGCTGGCCGACGTCCGCCGCCGCGATTATCTGGACTCCACCCGTGCGGTGTCGCCGCTACGGCCCGCGGCGGATGCGGTGATCGTCGACACCAGCGCGATGACCCAGGACGAGGTCATCGCGCATCTGCGTGACCTGGTCGAACAACGGACGAGAGCGGTGCGATGACCGAGGACGGCACCTGGTCGGACGAGAGCGACTGGGAACTCGTCGAGGACCAGCCAGGCGACGAGTCCGGGACGGGGGGCGCCCCGCCGCCGGTGGTGGCGGTGGTGGGCCGGCCGAACGTGGGAAAGTCGACCCTGGTCAACCGCATTCTGGGCCGCCGTGAGGCGGTGGTGCAGGATCTGCCCGGCGTGACCCGCGACCGGGTCTCCTACGACGCGTTGTGGACCGGTCGGCGTTTCGTCGTCCAGGACACCGGCGGCTGGGAACCCGACGCCAAGGGCCTGCAGCAACTGGTCGCAGAGCAGGCTTCGGTGGCGATGCAGACCGCCGACGCCGTGATTCTGGTGGTCGATGCCGTCGTCGGTGCCACGTCCGGTGACGAGGCCGCCGCCCGGATTCTGCGACGCTCGGGTAAGCCGGTGTTCCTGGCCGCGAACAAGGTGGACAACGAGAAGGGCGAGGCCGATGCCGCGGCGTTGTGGTCGCTGGGGTTGGGGGAGCCGCACCCGATCAGCGCCATCCACGGCCGGGGTGTCGCCGACCTGCTCGACGACGTGATCGCAGCCCTTCCGACGGTGTCCGAAGCTGCACCGATGGCCGGGGGACCGCGGCGGGTCGCCCTGGTCGGCAAGCCGAATGTCGGCAAGAGTTCACTGCTCAACCGACTCGCGGGCACCCAGCGGTCAGTCGTCCACGACGTCGCCGGCACCACCGTCGATCCGGTGGATTCACTGATCGAACTCGACGGCCGGATATGGCGTTTCATCGACACCGCGGGCCTGCGGCGCAAGGTCGGGCAAGCCAGCGGCCATGAGTTCTACGCCTCCGTGCGCACTCACAGCGCCATCGACGCCGCCGAGGTGGTGGTCGTGCTGATCGACGGGTCCGAACCGATCACCGAGCAGGACCAGCGGGTGCTGACGATGGTGATCGAGGCGGGCCGGGCGCTGGTGCTCGCGTTCAACAAGTGGGATCTGGTCGATGAGGACCGTCGCTTCCTGCTGGACCGGGAGATCGATCTGCAACTGGCGCAACTGCAGTGGGCGCCCCGGGTCAACATTTCGGCCAAGACCGGCCGGGCCGTCCAGAAACTGGTGCCCGCCATGGAGACCGCGCTGGCCTCCTGGGACATGCGGATCTCGACCGGTCAGCTCAACACCTGGCTCAAGGAGATCGTCGCCGCCACGCCGCCTCCGGTGCGGGGCGGCAAGCAGCCGCGGATTCTGTTCGCCACCCAGGCCGCTGCGCGACCGCCCACCTTCGTGCTGTTCAGCACCGGGTTCCTCGAGGCCGGCTATCGCCGATTCCTCGAGCGCCGGTTGCGGGAGACCTTTGGGTTCGAGGGCACCCCGATCCGGATCAACGTCCGGGTCCGGGAGAAGCGTAAGCTGAAGCCGCGCTGATTCTTTGGGCTAGTTCCGGGTGTCGTGGAGGAGTCGCTCGGGGTGGTGGAACGTGTTGGTGCCGCCGCGCAGCGGAAGGTGGGGCGGGGGAAGCCACTCGGTGCGGCTGTCCTTGAGCTTTCGCGTCCGCCAGCCGCCCTTCTTGATCCAGCCGTGATGCAGCTTGCAGCCGAAGGTCAGGCGGTCGATGTTGGTCAACCCGCCGTCGGCCCACTCATCGACGTGGTGCACCTCGCACAGGTATCCCGGGACGTCGCAGCCCGGTGCGGTACAGCCGCGATCCTTGTCGTGCAACACGAGCCGCTGGTCGGGTGAGGCGATCCGCTTGCTCCGGCCGAGGTATAGCGGTCTCTCGGTGTGCTTGTCGTAGACGCAGAGGTAGTGCCAGGCATGCGAGGCCATCCGGATCAGGTCCCGCATCGGCAGCAGGGTGCCGCCGCCCGTCACGGCGACCCCTGCGCCGGTCTGCAACTGCTCGAGTGTCGCGCTGACGACGATCGTCACCGGCAACCCGTTGTGCGTGCCGAGTTTAGGGTCGCCCAGTTGGCCTCGCACCAGGGCACTGAGGGCATCATGCTGGCGCTGGGCGTGACTGCGCCGGTCGCGGTCGGCGACCTCTTGTGTGGGTTCGGCGGTGACGGTGGGACTCTGATCGGCGGGATTGCACATCCCCGGCGCAGCGAATTTCGCCATCCAGGCCTCGATTTCGGCCCGCAACTGAGGCGTCGCGACCAGTCGCCCGACGCTCATGCCATCCGGCCGCTGCCCTCCGCACCAGGCGAATCCTCTTTGGTGCTGGCGGTATTCGTCGCTGAAATTCCCGTCGGGATTGAGGTGCTGCAGCAAGGTCGCGGCCACCTTCTCCAACTGGTCTGGCCGCAGTTCCGCGGCCTTCTCCGCCAGCAGCGCCTCGGCGTCCTCGACGTCGGAGGGCGGAAGGTGATCGGGCAGTTCGCGCATGAACTTCTGGATCACCCGCAAGTGTTCGGGATCAAGCAGGCCGGCTTCCCATGCTTTTCCGGTGGCGGGTAGTTGGGGCGGCAGCGGCTGTCCGGTGAGGGAGGTTCTGGGTTCGAGTTGCTCAGCGTCACGCAGGCGACGGCGGGACCCGCCGACGCTGATCCGCAACACATCGGCGATGACCTTGGGCAGATTCGCGCCGATCCCCCCGTCGTCGTTGCGCTTCAGCGAACCGACGATTGCATGCGACGAGGCCCGCTGCCGGCGGCCGGCAATCTCCAGCCGGTCGAGAGCTGTGAGCCGCTCGCGGCTCGTCAGCGAGTCCCACGTCAGCGCGCCGACAGCCTCAACCGCCGCGTCGAGCTGCGCGAGCGCCGCGTCCATATTGTTCGAATGCATGTTCGAATGATAAAGGGGCGCGGCGACAAAAATGCGTGTCAGTCGATCCAGGCGCGGTTGCCGTAGGAATCCAGGTGTGCGACCTGCTCCACGGCTTTGCGGGTAGTCGGACCGTACCGTCCGCGCGGCCAGCCCAGCGGCACCACGCAGACCGGGGTGACGGTGAGTGGGAGCCTGAGGATCTTGCGGGCCGAGGTCACGCTCCACAGCGGCAGGGTGATGAGCGACGCACCCAGCCCCATGGCGCGCGCGGCGAGCAGCAGGTTCTGCACGCTGGGGTAGATCGAGCCGAAGAACGACGACTCGCCGACGAACGGCGACGGCACGTATGGCGCCCGCATGCCGCGCAGGCAGGGCACGACCAGGACCGGGATCTCGCTGAAATGGTCGACCTGCCACTGCACCGCCCGCAGGATCTTGGCCATCGACTCGTCGCCTTTGGCCATCCGCCTGGCGATTCCGCCATAGGGCACCCAGGCCTGTCGGTACCGCTTGGCGAGCTGGTCCTTGACCCGCTGATCCTTGACGACGACGAACTCCCAGTTCTGGCCGTTCGAGCCGGTGGGGGCCCGCAATGCGAGTTCGACGCACTTGAGGACGACGGCGTCGTCAACCGGATCGGGCAGCACACGCCGCACCGCGCGCTGCGTCATCATGGCGTCCAGCAGCGGCATGCTCAGCCGGGCGATCGCCTCATCGGCCGTTGGAATCGGGTCAGGTGGGGTCATGACGCCGAGCCTACGGCGGCCGTCGGTGCGCTATCGGGCGTACCGCAGGACCGCGGTGATCGGGGCGCCGCCGGGTAACCGATCGGCCGGCAACGCCAGCACCCGCCCGCCGTGGGCGACCACGCGTCGGGCCAGTTCCTCGGCCAACGGGGGTCCGTCCGGGTCAAGAGTGAGGGTGCCGTCATCGCCGATCGTGCCGCGCTCCTCGTACTCCCGGTCCAGGACCAGGGTGGCGACCGCGCTGATCGTCGCCGCCCGGGCGATATCGGACAGGTCATTGGTGGACCGGCGTTGCCCGCGACGTTCCTCGACGAGCTTGGCCAGGGCGGCATCGGTGTCAGCCTGATGGCCGGCCAGGACCGGCCGGACAGCGTCGGCGATCTCGGTCAGGCTCCACTTGTCCGGGTTCGCCTCGACACCCTGCGCCAGCAGGGTCGGTGCGCTGCACACCTGACGGAAGATGGAGTTGATCGGCTGCGTCGCGACCAGAACCAGCGGGCGCTCATCGCCGCGCAACAGTGGCATCAGGGCGTCATCGACGGCTCGGGCGTACTGGCGGATGCGGACCCGTTTGCCCTCTGAGCCGACCAGCCGGCCGGAGGGGGAGCGGTCGTTGATCGAGGACTTGCCGACGGCGCTGGCCGCGTCGGAGGGAAGGTCGGCCACCCGCACCTCCTTGGGCGGCAGGTCGGATGCGACGTCGACCAGCCGAACGGCGCCCTCGGACAGGCAGAGCACGTGCGCATCCTGGGCGGCGGTCGCCGAGATCAGTTGCAGCAGATGGGCTTTGTCATCGACGTGGACCTGAGCGGTGGGGCGGTGCGGCAACCGGAACGTCCACTGGCCGTCGGCGGTGGTGATCACGCCCAGCCCGTGGGACTGGTGGGCCCAGAACTCCTCGTCGTCGACCAGATCGAGAAGTTGCTCCTCGATGTACTCGTCGTCCCCGCGGGGCAGATCGGGGCGTTTCCGCACCTCCGCCATGGCCTCATGGGTGAGGTTGCGCAGCACGATCGCGTCGGCGGCGGCGTCCTTGCTGATCGGGGTGGTGGGCAGGTAGATCGACACCACCGCGGGGGCACTGATGCTCGCGAGCAACCGCAGTTCACTCTCGCTGGGGATATCCACGTGCCACATGGTGTCCATGTCCTGTCGTCTGGGGAAGGGCCGTTCAGGACAGTACGGGACGCACAACCGATTAGGGTCTTCGTCTGTGTCGGTGACCGAGATGATCGTCGTCATGGTCGCGGGGGTTGGCGCCGGTGCGATCAACTCGCTGGTCGGATCCGGCACGCTGATCACCTTCCCGACGCTGGTGGCGCTGGGCTTTCCGCCGGTGACGGCGACGATGTCGAACGCGGTCGGCTTGGTCGCCGGCGGGGTGTCGGGCACCTGGGGTTACCGAGCCGAGCTCAAAGGGCAGTGGACCCGACTGCGCTGGCAGATTCCGGCCTCGGTGACCGGGGCCGCGATCGGGGCGTTCCTGCTGCTCCACCTACCCGAGAAGGTCTTCACCCGGATCGTGCCGGTGCTGCTGATCCTGGCGCTGATCCTGGTGATCGCCGGGCCGCGGATCCAGGCCTACGCCCGGCGGCGCGCCGAGGCAGCCGGACAGTCCGCCGACCACGTCTCCCGCGGGCGGATGGCGGCGCTGGTGCTCGGCACCTTCGCGGTCGGCGTCTACGGCGGCTACTTCACCGCGGCGCAGGGGATTCTGCTGATCGGCGTGATGGGGGCGCTGCTCCCCGAGGACGTCCAGCGGATGAACGCGGCGAAGAATCTCCTCGCCCTGCTGGTCAACATCGTTGCGGCGGTGGCGTACACGCTGGTGGCCTTCGACCGGATCAGCTGGGTGGTGGCGGGGTTGCTCGCCGTCGGGTCGTTGGTCGGGGGATGGCTGGGAGCGCGCTACGGGCGGCGGCTGTCGCCGACGGCGCTGCGGGTGGTCATCGTGGTGGTGGGGCTGATCGGTCTGTACCGGCTGCTGACGGTGTGAGGGGTTCCCGCGGCACTAGAAAGTCGCGGTAGGCCGACAGGTGGATGGCCGTGAGGCCGCCGACGACGGCGACCGGGATCAGGTAGAAGTTGACGTCGCCGTCGATGATGAAGAAGCGGTCGATCTCCTCCGGATCGTAGGTGCGACGCGCTTTGCCTGTGTTGGATATCCATACCGCCCAGGATGATCCCTGCTTGACCGTGGTGGTTTTGACCTGAATGCGTTCGGCGGAGGAGTCGATCCAGACGAGGAGGTCGTAGCGGCACGGCTCGAGTGGCCAGGCGACCTGATGCCCGCAGAGCTCGAACCAGGCGGCGGCCATCAGCGAGCCGGCCCGCGCGAGATTCTCTCGGTTCGGGCGCATCTCGATGCGGGACACGGGCGATGTGCGCGGTGGGGACAGATGTGCGGTGTCGAGGCCGAGTCGCGCTGCGTGCCCGCGGATGGTCGTCGGACTGGATCCGCCGAACAGCCCCAAGGTGTCCGCGACCTCGGTCCACGTTTTCGCCGATTCGATCGCGGCTGCCAACTCGCCATCGGTCCACCGTCGCTGCCCGGTGAAGTGGCTGTAGTCGAGCCCCAACCGGTCGGCATGAGCGCGGACCGAGCGGATGGCCGCCGCCGAGGTGCCCGCCAATCCGATCTCTCGCAAAACGCTCCGCCAGGAACGGCAGGCCTGAACGGCATTGGCCAGTTCAGCGTCCGTGT
>SYAB01000367.1 GCA_005787665.1 Actinomycetota bacterium | reverse complement strand
CCCCAGGCGACGGCGGCGGCGTTGTCGCCGGCCATCCCACCGCCGATGACCACCACCTTGGCCGGAGCGACACCGGGCACTCCGCCCATCAGCACGCCACGTCCACCTTGGGTACGCATCAGGTGGTAGGCCCCGACCTGGGCGGACAGTCGGCCCGCGACCTCGCTCATCGGAGCGAGCAGCGGTAGGGCGACCGATCCGTCCGGGTTGGCCGTCTGCACCGTCTCGTAGGCGATCGAGGTCGTGCCCGAGGCCAGCAGTGCCTCGGTGCACGGTTTCGACGCCGCCAGGTGCAGATAGGTGAACAGCACCTGGCCCTTGCGCATCCGGCTGTACTCGGGCTCGATGGGCTCCTTGACCTTGAGCAGCAGATCGGCCTCCGCCCAGACCTGGTCCGGGGACCCGACGATCCGCGCCCCGGCTGATTCGAAGTCATCATCGGTGATCGCCGAGCCGTTCCCGGCGCCGGCTTGCACGAGCACCTCGTGACCCCGCCGGACCAACTCGCTGACACCGGCCGGTGTGATGGCGACGCGATACTCGTTGTTCTTGATCTCAGTCGGGATGCCGACGCGCACGACTCGCTCCTCAGTTGGGGACAGGTGGCACAATTGTGAAGAAATATCGACTAGTGAGCAATCAGTCCGACGAAAATTCTGTAGAGGATCGCAATGTCCGATAAAGCTGCGGCACAGGCCGGGCACCCGGCGGATAAACCGAAGGATGTTCGGCCCATCGGTCTCGATGAGGTCGACCGCAGGTTGCTGGCGATCCTGCACGCCGATGCCAGGATCTCCAACAGCGCGCTGGCCGACGCCGTCGGCATCGCGCCCTCGACCTGTCACGGTCGGGTGCGCCGACTTCAGGATCTCGGTGTGATCCGCGGATTCCACGCCGACATCGACCCCGCGGCGATCGGGATGCCACTTCAGGCGATGGTGTCGGTACGCCTGCAGTCGGGTGCTCGGGGCAAGATCCGCAGCTTTCTGCAGCAGATCCGGCGCCGGCCGCAGGTGATCGACGTCTACTTCCTGGCCGGGGCCGATGACTTCGTGTTGCATGTCGCGGCCCGCGACACCGACGACCTGCGCTCCTTCGTGGTGGAGAACCTCAACGCCGACGCCGACGTGGCCGGCACCCAGACCTCGCTGATCTTCGAGCACCTGCGGGGCGCGGCACCGCTGTAATGGCCGATTACGCTGCACCCATGCGGGTCGGAGTGCTGGGTGCCAAAGGCAAGGTCGGAACGGCGATGTGCGCGGCGGTCCGCGATGCCGCAGACCTCACCCTCAGTGCCGAGGTCGACGCCGGCGACGCGCTGAGTTCGTTCACCGACTCGGGCACCGAGGTCGTCATCGACTTCACCCACCCCGACGTCGTGATGGCGAATCTGGAGTTCCTCATCGGCAACGGCATTCACGCCGTGGTAGGCACCACCGGCTTCACCGACGCCCGACTTGACCAGGTCCGCACCTGGCTCGCGGGCACCCCGACCGGGGTGCTGATCGCCCCGAATTTCGCGATCGGCGCGGTGCTGTCGATGTACTTCGCGCAGAAGGCGGCACCGTACTTCGAGTCGGCGGAGGTGATCGAACTGCACCACCCGCAGAAGGCGGACGCGCCGTCGGGAACCGCTACCCGCACCGCCGCGCTGATCGCCGAGGCCCGGAAAGGTATGCCGCCCAACCCCGATGCCACCAGCACCGGATTGCCCGGCGCCCGCGGTGCCGACGTCGGGGGTATCCCGGTGCACTCCGTCCGATTGACCGGTCTGGTCGCCCACCAGGAAGTGCTCTTCGGCACCATGGGGGAGACGTTGACCATTCGCCACGACAGCCTGGACCGGACCTCGTTCGTGCCCGGTGTGCTGCTCGCGGTGCGCCGGATCGCGGCCCGGCCCGGGCTGACCATCGGCCTGGAACCCCTGCTGGACCTGTGATCTCACGCGTCCAACTGCTGATCGGGTTCCTCTGCCTGGCCCTGGCGATCTACTTCGCGCTCCTGGCACGCACCGCGTTCGCGTTGTTCCGCACCGGGACGCCGGCTGCCGTCGCACTGGGTGTCGGGGTGTTGATTCTGCCGGTTGTCGGTGCCTGGGTGATGGTGGCCACGGTGCGATCCGGGTTGGCCCATCAGCGGCTGGCCCGGCTGGCCGCCGAGGACGGCACAGAACTCGACGTCAGCGATCTGCCGCGCATGCCGTCGGGCCGGATCGAACGAAAGGCCGCCGACGCGTTGTTTGCCCGGGTACGGGCCGAGGCCGAGGCCGACCCGGACAACTGGCGGAGCTGGTACCGGCTGGCCCGCGCTTACGACTACGCCGGTGACCGCGGCCGCGCCCGGGAGACGATGCGACGGGCTGTGGCCCTGCACGCCGGGGAGACACCCCGGTGAGCACGCTGCTGGTGGTGCACCACACCCCGTCCCCGCACTGTCAGGAGATGCTGGAAGCGGTGGTGGCCGGGGCGAGGGACCCCGATATCGAGGGCGTCGACGTCATCTGCCGGCCGGCACTCACGGTCTCGCCGGTCGAGATGTTGCAGGCCGACGGCTACCTGCTCGGCACCCCGGTCAAT
>SYAB01000366.1 GCA_005787665.1 Actinomycetota bacterium | reverse complement strand
GGGGTCGATGTCCCGGGCCCGTCGTGCTCCCTGGTCCTGATCGACCGAATCCCGTTCCCCCGCCCCGACGACCCGCTGCTGACCGCGCGCCAGCGCGCGGTCGCCGCTGCCGGCGGCAACGGCTTCATGACGGTGGCCGCCAGCCACGCCGCCCTGCTGCTGGCGCAGGGGGCGGGCCGGTTGCTGCGCCGGACCGACGACCGGGGCGTGGTAGCCGTCCTGGACTCAAGGCTGGCGACGGCCCGGTACGGCGGTTACCTGCGCGCCTCGCTGCCGCCGTTCTGGACGACAACCGACCCCGGCCTGGTCAGGGACGCGCTGCGACGTCTGCGCGACGCCGGCTGAACCCGGCCGGACCCCCGGGAACCCGCGGCACAACTACTGTTGTCCCCATGCGTGATCCCCTGGGCCACTCCCCGGGCCGTCCCCCGCGCCCGCTCCGGGCGATTGCCGCCATCGGCAGCGCCGCGGTGCTGCTCACCGGCTGCGGCGGTGCCGTCGCGGGCAGTCCGGTGTCGGTGTTCTCCGATCCCTTCAAAGTCGGCGGCCTGGAGGCCGTAGACGGCCCCACCGGTCTTCGGCCGGACGCCAAACCGGAGTCCCGCACCGTCAGCGGCACCGACGGTGGCGAGATCGACCTGCTGGCCGGCCAGTCGGTCAGCGACCTCGAGGAGTTCTGGAAGTTCGCCTACCCGGACTCCTTCGACGGCGAGCTGACCCCGGTCGCCGACCTGATCTCCTGGGACTCCGACGACCGCGACGGCGAGTTCTGCGGCGAGACCACCGAGGGTCTGGTCAATGCCGGCTTCTGCCTGGACGACAACACCATCGGCTGGGACCGCGCCGTGCTGATGCCCTCGCTGCGGGACGCCTACGGAGACATGGCGATCACCATGGTGCTGGCCCACGAATACGGCCACGCCATCCAGGAGCAGGTGCCGATGAACCCCAAAGGGGTCCCGGCACTGGTGGCCGAACAGCAGGCCGACTGCCTGGCCGGGGTCTACCTGCGCTGGGTCGCCGAGGGCAAGTCGCCCCGGTTCACTCTGAGCACCGGCGAGGGACTCAACAACCTGCTGGCGGCGATGATCTCGTTCCGCGACCCGTTGCTCGGTCAGGACGACTACTACGGGGTCGGCGACGAGCACGGTTCGGCTTTCGAGCGGATCTCGGCGTTCCAGTTCGGGTTCACCGACGGCGCCCCGGCCTGCGCGGCGATCAACATCAAGGAGATCAAACAACGCCGCGGCGAACTCCCGGTCGAGTTGTCCGGTGACCAATCCGGGGAACTGCCGGTGACCGAGGCGTCGGTGCGTGCGCTCGTCGACGCGATGAACATCCTGTTCGCCCCGAAGAATCCGCCGGCGCTGAGCTTCGACGCCGACTCGGCCTCGAGTTGCCCGGACGCCCGGCCCAGTTCCCCGGCTTCGTACTGCCCGGCCAGTAACACCATCACCGTCGACCTGCCCGCACTGCAGGCCATCGGCACCCCCACCGAGGGCTACGACGGCCCGCCCCTGCAGGGCGACAACACCGCCTACTCGGTGCTGGTGTCGCGCTTCGTCATGGCACTGGAGAACGAGCGCGGTGGACTGGTTCTCGACGACGCCGAGGCCGGTTTGCGCACCGCCTGCCTGACCGGGGTCGCGACCACCAAGCTGTCCAAGGAGATCACCACCCCCGACGGCAACACCGTCGCACTGACCGCCGGGGACGTCGACGAGGCGGTCTCCGGACTGCTGACCAACGGCCTGGCGGCCGGCGATGTCAACGGTGAGTCGGTGCCCGCCGGGTTCTCCCGTATCGACGCGTTCCGGGTGGGGGTGCTCGGGGACGCCGAACGGTGTTTCAAACGGTTCCCCTGACGCGCCGTCAGATCGGAGCGCTCAGACCTTGGTCGTCTCCCCGTACCAGGACAGGATCGCGTCACCCTCGTCGGTGGACTTGGCCAGGGTCGCATACGAGCGGATGAAGGACTCCCCCACGCAACCGTCGATCTTGACCCGGAAGTTGCTGATCGACACCCACGGCCGGGCGCCCTTGAACTGCTTCTTGGTCACCGGCACCACGTTGATGAGGCCGGGTTTGAGCCCGACGGTGACACCACCGGCGAAGTTCGCGCCAATCCCGGGGAGGATGGCGTCGATCGGGATGCTGGAGGCGTCGATACCGAGGAACTGGATCGACGGGCTGACCCCTGCGGTACCGGTGAGCGAGACGCCGTTGGCGGTGCTCATGTCGATACCGCAGCCGATCTGATAACCCACCTCGAAGACCCCCGCGGGCGCCTCGTCACCGGATCCTTCCAGGGAACCGTTGAACACGCCGCCGACGGCGTACTCCCGGGTCGAGATCGCCGTCGTCAACGGCGCGACCGCCTGCCGAGTCTCCTCCTTCGAGGCGATGGTCAGTGTCCAGCCATCGGGCGCGGTGGTGGTCTGCGGTGGACTGGAGGCGACCGCACCGTCGGGCACCGCAGCGGCCTCGGCGAGCGGATCGGTAGTGACCGCGACCGGTGCGATGATCGGTTCAGCCTCGGCGGCGGGGGCGACCACGTCCGGCCCCGCCGGATCGGGCTCGGCTACCGCCGGACTCGCGGCCAACAGCGCGCAGATCACCGCCACCACCGCAGCACCGCACTTCGCCCCAGGCATCATCGCTACCTCCGCACACTTCCCAGAGGCAACCTACAGGTGGGCGTGCGGGGGCCTCACGGAGTCCCCCGCCCCGCCGCCGCCGGCCAACGTGACCAGCCCGAGTTCGGCGTCGCCGGCCAGCAGCCGGTGGTGCGGCAACAGTCGCACCGTGTAGCCCATCGAGCCCGCCATCGGTAGCGGCGTGGTCGTGGAGAAGATCTCGGTGCCGTCACCGGAGCCGGAGTGGACCATGTCGATGTAGTCCGGGTCGTGCAGGGTGTCGGTGGAGTTCACCCGGCCCAGCACCGCTTGAACCCGCACCTCGTCGGGACGCAGGCCGGCCAACGCCACGCTGGCGGTCAGCGTGAGCTCCGAGCCGAGTACCGGGGTGTCCGGCAGGCCGGTGCTGTCCACGTCGGTGATGACGATATGCGGCCAGGCCTCAGCGACCCGACGGCGATAGGCTGCCAGTTCGCGGGCCCGCCCGAAGTCGTGGCCGTCGACGGCCTCGACGGTGCGCCGCAGCGACTCCGCCGCGGGCGCGTAGTACTGCTCGGTGTAGTCGCGCACCATCCTCGAGGCCAGCACCTTGGGGCCCAGCGAGATCAGGGTGTGCCGCACCATCTCCACCCAGCGGCCGGGCACGCCGTGGTCGTCACGCTCGTAGAACTTCGGCGCCACCGAGTCGGCCAGCAGGTCGTAGAGCGCGTTGGCCTCCAGATCGTCGCGACGTTCCTCGCTGACCACCTCCGCGCTGGGAATCTCCCACCCGTTGTCGCCGTCGAACCACTCGTCCCACCAGCCATCCCGGATCGAGAGGTTCAACCCGCCGTTCAGCGCACTCTTCATCCCCGAGGTTCCGCACGCTTCCAGTGGCCGCAGCGGATTGTTCAGCCAGACATCGCACCCCCAATACAGCAGCCGCGCCATCGAGATGTCGTAGTCCGGCAGGAAGGCGATCCGGTGCCGGACCTTCCTCCGGTCGGCGAACCGGACGATCTGCTGGATCAGCGCCTTGCCGGCATCGTCGGCGGGATGGGACTTCCCGGCGACGATGAGCTGAATGGGCCGGCTCTCGTCGAGCAGCAGGGACTCCAACCGGTCCGGGTCGCGCAGCATCAGCGTCAGGCGCTTGTAGGTGGGAACTCGGCGGGCGAACCCGATGGTCAGCACATCGGGGTCGAATGCCGTTGCGATCCAGCCCAATTCAGCCTCGATCGCACCGCGTTCCAGCCAGGACTTCCGCAGCCTGCGACGCACATCGTCCACCAGCTTCGCGCGCAACTGGCTGCGGATCCACCAGAGATGGCCGCCGTCGACCTGCTGGAGCTTCTGCCAGATATCGGGTTCGCGCAGCGCCTCCACCGAACCGGTGAGCTCCTGACCCAGCTGCAACCACTCCGGCGCGGCCCAGGTCCGCCCATGCACGCCGTTGGTGATCGACCCGATCGGGACCTCCTCCGAGTCGAATCCGGGCCACAATTCGTCGAACATGGCCCGGCTGACCCGGCCGTGCAGTTGGGACACCCCGTTGGAACGCTGTCCCAGCCGCAGCCCCATGTGGGCCATGTTGAACTTCGCCGGATCCGACTCGGCACCGAATCCCAGCACCCTGGTCACCGGCATTCCCGGAAGCAGCCCGGCCTCGGTCTGGTCGCCGAAGTAGCGCGCCACCAATTCCACCGGAAAGCGGTCGATGCCCGCGGGCACCGGTGTGTGGGTGGTGAACAGGGTGGAGGCCCGCACCACGGCCAGCGCGGTGTCGAAATCCAGGTGATCGGTCACCATCAACTCGCGGATTCGCTCCAGCCCCAGGAAGCCCGCGTGACCCTCGTTCATATGGAACACGTCCGGGACGGGATGCCCCTCGATCTCGGTATAGGCCCGGATCGCCCGCACCCCGCCAATCCCGGCCAGCAGCTCTTGTCTGATCCGGTGCTCCTGATCCCCACCGTAGAGCCGGTCGGTGACGTTGCGCATGTCGTGGTCGTTCTCCGGGATGTCGGAGTCCAACAGCAGCAACGGGATTCGCCCCACCTGCGCGATCCAGACCCGGGCCCGCAGCGTGCGGGACTCCGGCATGGAGAGTTCGACCAGCACCGGCTCGCCCTCCGGCCGGGTCAGCAGCCGCAGCGGCAGGCCCTGAGGGTCGAGCACCGGATAGTTCTCGTGTTGCCATCCGTCCGCGGTCAGCGACTGGCGAAAGTAGCCCGATCGGTAGTTCAGCCCGACGCCGATCAGCGGCAGGCCCAGATCGGAGGCCGCCTTGAGGTGGTCCCCGGCCAGGATGCCCAGGCCTCCGGAGTAGATCGGCAGCACCTCGGCAACACCGAACTCCATGGAGAAGTAGCCGATACCGGTGGGCAGCACCGTGTCGGTCTGGGCCTGCAACTCCTGGTACCAGAGCGGCCGAGTGAGGTAGTCGTTGAGTTCGGCGGAGATCCTGTCGAGGCGCTCCAGAAAAGCGTGGTCCTCGGCGAGTTGGTCGAGGCGCCCGGGATTCACCTCGCCCAGCAGGGCCACCGGGTCGCGGCCGATCCGAGCCCACAATTCCGGATCGATGCCCGCGAAGAGATCCTGGGTGGCGATGTCCCAGGACCAGCGCAGGTTCGTCGAGAGCGGACCCAGCGCGGCGATCCGCTCCGGAAGGTGAGCACGAACGGTGAACCTGCGGAGAGCCCTCACACGTGATGACCTTACTGAGGTTCGGGCTCTCGCGCCGTCCCGCGCTTCGCCCTCCTGACGTGAGACCGCCCACTACGGTGTGAACCGACGCCTGATGCGCTCGCCCGGTCACGACGCCGCGGGCGCAACTCCGGACGGAAGTGAGGTGGTCGGGTGCCGGGCCGCATCCAGATCGACGACGTCGAGCCCGTCGTATCCGATGGAACCTTCCCCGCCAAGGCGGTTGTCGGCGAGCTCGTGCCGGTCTGTGCGACGGTCTGGCGCGAAGGTCATGAAGCGGTGGCGGCCACCCTGGTGGTGCGGTATCTCGGGCCGGTCTACCCGCAGGTGGGAAGCGGGTCGCTGCGCGGCACCCGGCACGCCAACACCCGGGAGGTCCCGACGCCGCCGGACCGGGTCAAACCCGCCCGGTACCGGATGTCGCTGGGCCGCACCGAGGACGTCTTCCACGGCCAGTTCGTCCCGGACCGGGTCGGTCTGTGGACGTTCCGGGTCGACGGCTGGGGCGACCCGATCACCGGCTGGCGGCAGGCGGTCACCGCGAAACTGGACGCCGGGCAGGGCGAGGAGGATCTCGACAACGATCTGCGGGTGGGGGCGGCGCTGCTGGAGCGGGCCGCGACCGGGATGCCGCGCGCCGACCGCGAACCGCTGCTGGCCGCCGCCGAGGCCCTGGTCCGTCCCGGTGACCCGCTGGCCCGCGCCGCTCCGGCGCTGTCGCACCGGGTCACCGAGTTGCTCGACCGCTACCCGCTGCGGGAGCTGGTGACCCGCGGGCGGCAGCACGGTGTGTGGGTGGACCGGCCGCTGGCCCGGTGCGGCGCCTGGTACGAGATGTTCCCGCGCTCCACCGGCGGCCGCGATGCCGATGGGAACCCCGTGCACGGCACCTTCGCCACCGCGACGGCTGCCTTGCCCCGGATTGCCGACATGGGTTTCGACGTGGTCTACCTGCCGCCGATCCACCCGATCGGAGCCGTGCACCGCAAGGGCCGCAACAACGCCGTCACCGCCGAGGCCGGCGACGTCGGCTCGCCCTGGGCGATCGGCAGCGCCGAGGGCGGCCACGACGCGGTGCACCCGGACCTGGGCACCCTCGGCGACTTCGACGCCTTCGTCCGCGCAGCGCACAACCTCGGCATGGAGGTCGCACTGGACCTCGCCCTGCAGTGCGCCCCGGATCACCCGTGGGCCGGCGCCCACCGGCACTGGTTCACCGAACTGACCGACGGC
>SYAB01000365.1 GCA_005787665.1 Actinomycetota bacterium | reverse complement strand
GCGGGACACCACCACCGGTGTGCCGCATGCCAGCGACTCCAGCGCCGCCAGACCGAAGGTCTCATGCGGCCCCGGCGCGATCGCGACGTCGGCGCACGCCAGCAGGGTGGCAACCGCCGGGCGGGAGTCGATGAACCCGGTGAAGTGGACCGGCAGGCCCGCAGCCTGACGCTGCAGGCGGGCGCGCAAGGGTCCGTCGCCGGCGATGACCAGGCGGGCGTCCACGCCGCGGTCCCGCAATGCCGCGAGGGTGTCGATACTGCGGTCCACCCGCTTCTCGATCGAGAGCCGTCCGCAGTGCACGACCAGAAGCTGACCGGTGGCGGCCAACTCCCGACGGGTTCGCGCGCAGAACCGGCGGGGGTGGAAGTTCTCCAGGTCGACCCCCAGTGGCACGGTGAGCAGGTTGGTTGCGCCGATCCGCTCGAACTCCTCACGGGCGAACCGCGTCGTGCATAACACGACGTCGTAGTCGGTCACCGTCCGCCGGTTGCCGAAGTCGGCGATCCGCCGGGCCAGCGGGGCAGGCATCACCTGACCCGTCAGCCGATCGAGACGCTCATGGGAAACCATCACCGTGCGCACGCCGTGGCGCGACCCCCACGCCCCCAGTGGTCGCAGGGTGAACCGGTCCGAGACCTCGATCGCGTCGGGTCGCAACCGCTCCAGCAGCTTGATCACCGGCGCGACCGGAACGGCGCGATAGCCGCCGGTGAACGGAATGCTCAACGAGGGCAACGTGATCCGGGTGACCCCACTGTCCAGCCGGGTTCTGGTCGCCTGAGCGCCGGGCACGATCAGGTAGGTGTCATGACCGGCGGCACAGTATTCGGCGCCGAGACGATCCACCGCGGTCCGCAGTCCGCCTGAACGCGGCCCGTAGAAGTTGGCCACCTGCACAATCCGCACGGACGTCATTGCACCTCCGCCGGGTGTAAGCCGGCCGATCCGACACCGACGCCGGGTTGAACAGGACGTGAACGAACCACGATCGGTCTGGCGGAGGTCAGCGCCGGGGGTGAGAATGTGGCCGATGTCGCCTCCCCATCCGGAGCAGCCGAACGTGCTCGCCGTGCTCGGCAGCAAACCGGCGGACGATCCGGCCCCGGCACCGGCCGATCATCCCGGCGTCGAGCAGGCTGTGGTGGACTGCGCGGTCTACCTCGACGGTCACCGGCTGCCCGGCGTCTTCGGCCATGTCGATGCGCTGCACCGGGTTCGCGAGCTCACCGCCGCGGGGCGGGCCGCCTTCGTGTGGCTGGGATTGCGCGAGCCGGATCACCGCCAGATGGACGCCGTCGCGCAGACCTTCAACCTGCATCCGATCGCCGTCGAGGACGCCGTGCATGCCCACCAGCGGCCCAAGGTGGAACGCTTCGACGACACGGTGTTCTTCGTCGTCAAGACCGTCAACTACGTTCCGCACGAGTCGGTGGCGACCGCCCGGCGGATCGCCGAGACCGGCGAGATCATGGTGTTCGTCGGCGCCGACTTCGTGGTCGCGGTCCGTCACGGCGACCACAGCGGCCTGACGGGTGTGCGCCGCGAACTCGAGAACGAGCCCGCCCGCCTCGCGCTGGGCCCATATGGCGTCCTCGAGGCGATCACCCGCCATGTCGTCGAGCACTACCTGGAAGTGACCGCCCAGTTGGAGCGCGATATCGACGCGGTCGAGGAGGAGACCTTCTCCCCGCAGTCCCAGACCGGGATTGAGCAGATCTATCTGCTCAAACGGGATGTGGTGGAACTGCGTCGGGCCATCGGCCCGCTGTCGACCGCTCTGGCGCGGATGACGACCGACGACGCAGACCTGCTACCGCACGAGGTCCTGCAGTACATGCTCGACGTGCTCGGCCACCAGCGGCACGCCGCCGAGCAGATCACCGGCTACGACGAGATGCTCTCCGACCTGGTCCAGGCCGCACTCGCCCGCACCGGCCTGCAGCAGAACGTCGATATGCGCAAGATCTCGGCCTGGGTGGCCATCGCAGCGGTTCCCACCATGATCGCGGGCATCTACGGGATGAACTTCGAGAACATGCCCGAGTTGGCCTGGCAGTGGGGCTACCCGGCGGTGCTGGCGCTGATGGCGACCATCTGCGGCCTGCTCTACGTGACGTTCCGTCGCAACCCTTGGCTGTAGGCGTTCAATTTCGGCAGGTAACCTCTCCGCGGTGATGTCACGGCTCGGGGTGGCGGGGCTGACGACTCTGGTCCGCGCCCCGATCTGGGCCGCCGCGGCGGGGTTGGGGGTGGCGGCGGGCGCCACGACGGCCCTGACCCACGCGACCGGAGCGGTCGTCGAGTCCCTCGGCGGCTCGCCGGCCCGGCGCGCCAGCCACGCGGGGCCGCGACGCTGGATCGAGGTCCGCGGCCTCAGTGGACCAGACGGCGATGCCGTCGCGCGGGAGGTCCTCGAGGCGGTGCGCGCGGTCCCGGGCGTCACCGACGCGGTGATCAATCGCTCGGTCGCCCGGGTGGTCGTCACCGTGGCGCCCGGCAGCCGCGCTGCCACCCTCGCCCGCGTCGTCGCCGAGGCCGAACGGCGCGCCCGCACCGATGCCAACGAACCGCACCGGCCGTTGACCCTGCCGGCCGACGACACCCTGCTGGTGACCCGGGCGCTCGGCGCGGCCGCCGCCGCCGCCGGGCTCGGCGCCACCCTCGCCGGGTCGGTGCTGAGACTCCCCGGCCTGCCCACCATCGTCTCGGTCGTTCCCACCCTGACCGAACAGATTCCCGCGGTCCGCCACCAACTGGTCCACTTGCTGGGCCACGAGGGAACCGACCTGCTGCTCGCGGTCCTCAGCGCGACGGCCAGCGTACTCACGGTATCCCCGACCGCCGCTGCCGCCGAGACGGCGACCCGCACCCTGCTGGCCGTCGAGGCCTGGGACGTCCGGCAGGCCTGGCGCCGCCACGAACCCCGACTTGCCGAGCACTGCCCCGAGGGCCGACGACCGTCCTACGGCACCACGATCTACCCCGACGGCCCCGGGGAGCGGTACGCCAACCGCGCCGGCTGGATCGGACTGAGCGCGGCCACGGTCATCGGGGCCCTCTCACGCAGCCCGGCCGTGGCCGGCGCGGCGGCGCTGGTGTCGGCCCCCAAACCGAGCCGCAGCACCCGGGAAGGATTCGGCGCCGCGATGACCCGCGGTCTGACCTCCCGGCACGACACCGTGATCGTGCGGCCCCGGGCGTTGCGGGCACTGGACCGCATCGACACCGTCGTCATCGACCCGCGCGCGCTCTACACCGAGGAATTGGCGGTCACCCGGGTGCGGGGCGTCGGGGAAGCACGGCGCACCTCGGCGTGGCAGGCGGCGCGCGAAGCCCTCGACGCCGGGCTGCTCGGACCCGGCTGGCACCAGTTGTCCTCGATCCGGGGCGCCGGACGCGGCGGCGCCGCCTTGGTCAGCCCGGTGCGTGACCCCTACGCCACGGCGGTCGTGACCGAGGCGCGCAAGACCGGGGCCCGGGTCGTCTCGGTCGACGACGACGGACTGCGTTCGCTGGGTCGGGGTTTCGACACCCTGTACCCCCTCGACGCGCCGCTGGACGACGCGCTGGCCGCCGTCGTCTCCCGGCTCCGGCGAGACGGTGCGGTGGTCGCGTTTCTGACCACCTCCGAGATGGCCGCCCAGCATGAGGCCGAGATCACCGTAGGGATCTCCCGCGGTGCCGAACCCGCTTGGGGCGCGGATGTTTTCGTCGCCGACCTACCATCGGCCTGGCGGATCCTGCACGCCGTCCCGGCCGCCCGCGCCGCTAGCCGGCAGGGAGTTCGGCTGTCGGTGTCGGGGTCGGCGATCGGTTCGCTGATGCTCATCCCGGGGGTGCCCGGATACGGCCCGGACGCGGTCAACGCCAGCGCGATCGCCGGCCTCTGGGCCGGATTCAATTCCGGCACCAAGGTTTTCGACGAGCCCCTGCCGGCTCCCGAGCCCGGCCACGAATGGCATGGCATGCCCGCCGAGGAGGTCCAGCGACTGCTGCCCCGACCGGCGGCGAGCGCCGCCGCGGAAGCCGGCCGCGGGTGGGCCGTCCTCGCGCCCGCCCGCCTGGCCTGGCGTTCGGGCAGCGCCGCCTGGTCGTTGACCGCCAGCCTCGCCGCTGAGATTCGCGGCAACCTCGACGACCCGATCACGCCCATCCTGGCCACCGGCGCACTGGCCAGCGCGCTACTCGGCTCACCACTGGACGCCGCCCTG
>SYAB01000039.1 GCA_005787665.1 Actinomycetota bacterium | reverse complement strand
GGACCAGTACGCGATCCTCGATGAGCATCCCAACCAGTTCGCGCAGGAACAGCGGACTACCGTCGGTCAATCCCGGCAGTCGGGCCAACAGATCGGCGGGTCACTGCTTGCCGCCCAGCACCCGGCCGACCAGTTCGGTGGTCGCCTCGGCGTCGAGACCACTGAGTTCGATGATGTCGGCGACCCAGCCTTCCACGGCGGCGAAGTCGGCTCTCTTGTCGCGAATCTCTCTGTGTGCCAGCGCAATGACGATGACCGGGGCATCGCCCACCCATTCGGCGAGGTGTTCGAGGAAGTCGAGTAAGAGCGGACCCGCCCACTGAATGTCATCGACGACGACGGCGAGCACCGAACCGGCCGCGCGCACCTCGATGAACCGGCGCAACGCCCAGAACGTTTCCTCGACCGAGGAGATCACGCCGTCGATCAGCCCGCGCAGTCCACCGAGTATCCGATCGCGTTCGACCACCCCCGCGGGGACGTCGGCGTCGAGATCCCGGGAGCGCAGCATCTCGATCACCGGCGCCAGCGCCATCGAATCCTCGGTGTCGCAGCGAATCCGAATCACCGGAATGCCCCGGCGGGCGGCGAATTCGTCGGCCAGTCGACTCTTTCCCACACCGGGGTCGCCGATCACGGTGACCAGACGGGCGACGTTGTGGACGACGGCCTCATCGGTCGCGGCGTCGAGACGCTGGAACTCCGCACTGCGGCCGACGAAGCCGATGGCGTCGGATGATTCGGAACGGTGGCCATCCCACCGGTAGGCGGACACCGGGGCGGAGTGCCCGCGCACCTCCAGCGGGCCGAGTGACTCATAGCGGTGCCGCTGCCGGGTGGCCCGCCAGGTCTCCTCCCCGACGACCACCTGCCCGTGCGGGCACGCCGACTCCAGTCGGCTCGCGACATTGAGCGCGTCGCCCACGAGGTCGGCGTCGCCGGCGCCGACGACGACCTCACCGGTGTTCACCGCCGCGCGTAGGGCCAGCGTCGTGCGATGGGACGCGGCGACCTGTTGGGCGAGATCGACGAAGCGGCGCTGAAGCTCGACGGCCGCCTCGACGGCGTTGTCGGCGTCGTCGGGACGGGTCCGGGGCACCCCCCACACCGCCATGAAGCCGTCGCCGATGTACTTGACCATCCCGGCGCGGTACTGGGCGGCGACCGAACGCAGAAGACCGTGGTAGTCGCTGATGACCTCGCGGGCGGTCTCGGCATCGACCCGTTCCTCGAACTCCGTCGAACCGGCCAGGTCGGCGAAAAGCACCGTGACGACCCTGCGGGTGGCGCTCGCGCCGCCATGGGGCGGCTGGTCGGCCAGCGCGGTGCCGCAGCACCGGCAGAACCGCGCGGTGCCACCCACCGAGCCGTCGGACACCGGGGAGTCCCGGTTCAGGACGTTGCCGCACTCTTCACAGAAGCTGGCGTCCCCCGCGTTGACGGTGTCACACACCACGCAGACCGGTCCGCTCATGATAGGTCAAGAATAAGAGGCCGGGTCGGGTTGGACAGCGCGATCACCAGAGGCCACCATGCTGAGGTGACCGTGACCGGACCCGATCGTTCCCGGCGCCACATCTCGCTGGCCGGTTACCTCGGCTCGGCAATCGAGCACTACGACTTCCTCATCTACGGCACCGCCGCCGCCCTGGTGTTCCCGACGGTGTTCTTCCCACACCTGAGTCCGCTGATGGCCACCGTGGCCTCGCTGGGGACGTTCGCCGCCGCCTTCCTGTCGCGGCCGCTGGGAGCGGCGGTGTTCGGCCATTTCGGGGACCGGATCGGGCGCAGCCGCACCCTGGTGTTGACGCTGGGCATCATGGGGGCGGCCACCGTCGGCGTCGGCCTGATCCCCGGTACCGCCGAGATCGGCCTGCTGGCACCGTTGCTGCTGATCCTGCTGCGGCTGGCCCAAGGTTTCGCGCTGGGCGGGGAGTGGGCGGGCTCGGTGCTGCTGGGCACCGAAACGGCGCCCCCGGGACGGAAGGGCCGCTACGGCATGTTCACCCAGTTGGGTCTGGGCACCGCGCTGGTACTTGCCAATCTGGTGTTCCTGGTGGTGCATCTGACCATCGGCGATCAGAGCGCCGCGTTCCTGTCCTGGGGCTGGCGGCTGCCGTTTCTGCTCAGCGTGGTCCTGGTCGGTGTCGCGCTCTACGTCCGTACCCGGATTCCCGAGCCGACCCTCCCCGCCGAGGACCGGGACCGCCCCGAGCCCGAGGGCGCCGGGCTGCCGATCGCCGACCTGATGCGACGGCAGTCCCGCGAGGTGCTGCTGGGTGCCGCGGCGGTTGCCGGCATCCTCATGCTGGCTTACCAGGTCACGACGTACATCACCCATTACGCGACGGCTCACCTGCACTACTCCGCGAACACGGTTCTGCTGGCCGGGGTGCTCGGCGGTCTGTGCTCGGTCGCGGGTGTGGCCGGATCGGCGATCCTCAGCGACACCTACGGTCCGCGCCGGTTCATCGTCGTGGGCCTGACGCTGGCGGTCCCGTGGTCCCTGGCGCTGCTGCCGCTCGTCGACCTCGGCCGGCCGCTGGTCTTCACCCTGGCCGTCATGGCGACCTACGGCCTCATCGGCACCGCGCTGGGTCCGCTGCCGGCCTTTCTCCCGGGCGTCTTCCCCGCCCGCTACCGCTACACCGCCACCGCGGTGTCCTACAACATCGGCGGAATCCTCGGCGGCGCCATCCCTCCCGTCATCTCCCCCGCCCTGATGAACACCTTCGGCAGCTGGGCAGTCGGGGCGATGATGGGGACGATGGCAACCGTCAGCGCGATCGCCGCGCTGCGCCTCGGCCCCCGCAACACCGCGGCCGTCTAGTCAGGTGAATTGACGCGTTGCTGCTCAGCGCGCGGCGTCGAGAACGGCCTGCACCATCTCGATCGTGGTCGACGGGTGCAGCAACGCGAACCGCCCGATGACCTCGCCCTCCCACACCGTCGGAGTGGCGAACGCCAGCTGCTCGGCCAGAAGCCGGTTCTGAAGATCGAGGTAGTCGTCCTTGGTCCAGCCCGGCCGGCGCCACAGCACGATCGACAGTCCCGGCGCGCGCACCAACTCCACGTGGGGGGCCGCGTCGATCAGCTCGGCCACCTCCTGCGCGAGGTCGAGGACATGCTGGACGGCGATCCGGTAGGCCGTGGTCCCGTACACCGCGAGGGAGAACCACAGCGGCAGCCCACGCGCCCGGCGGCTGAGGTGGTGGGCCAGATCGGTGGGATTCCAGAACTCCGGGTGATCGGACTGGTGCAGCGGATCGAGGTAGGACGCATGCTGGGTGTGCACTGATGCCGCCTGGTCGGGGTCGCGGTAGAGCACCGCGGCGCAGTCGAACGGCGCGAACCACCACTTGTGCGGATCGGTGATGAACGAGTCGGCGTGCTCAATTCCGTCGAACCGCCACCGCTGATCCGACAGCAGCGCCGCCCCGCCATAGGCGCCGTCGACGTGCAGCCACAGGTTGCGTGCCCGGCAGACTTCCGAGATGCCCGCGAGATCGTCCACGATCCCCGCGTTCGTGGTACCCGCGGTGGCGACCACCGCGACGACCGGCGGCCCGTCGTACCCGTCGAGCGCGGATTGAAGTGCGGCACCGGTGAATCGGTGATCCTCGGTGTCGACGACGAACGGCTCCACATCGAGGATGCGACAGGCATTGGCCACCGAGGAGTGCACCTCGTCACTGCAGGCGATGCGCACCTCGCGGACCCCGAAGCGCTGCCGCCCGATCTCGCGGGCGACGGCCATGGCCGACAGATTGGCCGCCGAGCCGCCGGAGACGAACGTGCCCGCCGCGGTCTCCGGCATGCCGGCGAGATCAGCGATCCAGCGCAGCACCTGGTTCTCGGCGACGATCGCTCCGGAGGCCTCCAGCCAGGAACAGCCCTGCAGGGAGGCGATCGACACCACGGTGTCGAACAGCAGCGCGGCCTTGGTCGGCGCGGCGGGGATGAACCCGAAGAACCGCGGGCTGTCGGTGGACAACACGTTGGCGGCGATGTGCTGCACATAGGCGTCGAGCACCTCGCGGGGGTCGCGGCCGTACTCGTCGATGAAGTCCTCGAGGGCCGCCATGATCGGTTCGGGGGGTTTCGGATGGTCCAACGGGGTATCGGTAAAGGTCAGCCGAGTGCGGACGTATTCGAACACCAGTCCCGCAAGGTGGGGGTCGTGCTGGTGCATACGGTCGGCGGGGCGGGTCTCGCGGACCACATGCAGATCCAGATACGGATCGCTGATCAACTGCGGTCTCCCTTCGGCCCGAACAGCCGGGCGTCCGGCCTCTCCCGAGGCTACCGGGGTACGCGCGCGTGAATGACCTCTCCCCGTTTGATCGTTTCCATCACCTTGATGTCCTTGATCTTCTCGGGAGCGACGGTGAGCGGATTTTCCTCGAGGATCACCAGATCCGCGATCTTCCCGACGGTGATCGTGCCCTTGGTGCCCTCTTCCCGGTAGTAGTAGGCGGCGTTGCGGGTAAAGCCCAGCAGAGCGGTGTAGGGACTCACCCGTTCCTGCGGTCCGAGGATCGCACCGGACACCGTGGCGCGGGTGACTGCAGTCCCGATGGCCTCCATGACGTTCGGGGAGGCGGAGGGGCAGTCACAGTGCAGTGTGGCGTTGAGGCCCGCCCCGAGCGCTGATGCCAGCGGGGACTCCATGGTGGCGCGCTGCGGTCCGAGCAGTGTCATCTGCACATCGCCGTAGAGCATCATGTGCGGCGGCATCATCGAGGATCCGATGTCGAATCGCTTGTACGCCGTCAGCTGGTCGGGCCGCACGAAATAGGAATGCGCGATGATCGTGCGGCGGTCACCGGTCTTGCCCGTCGTGGCGATCGCCTTCTCGATGGCGGCCAGGCTCAGGTCGATACCGGCGTCCCCGTTGCTGTAGGCGAAGAGCTGAATGTCGTTGGCGTAGGCGTAGCCGATCCACTTCTCCACCATCTCCTGCGGGACCAGCATCCCCTTCCACCCGTCGGGAAATCCGGTGGTGTCGGCATAGGGCGTGGTGAATGCCGCCAGCCGCAGCTGCGGGGCGGCATCGGTGGCGACCTGGAATCCGGGGATCTTCAGGCCGCGATCACCGTGGCTGTAGGAATCCCACGTCCAGTCGGCGTCTTGGACGATCTTTGCCGACGCCGCGTCGGACACCGACGGCATCCCCATGACATCCACCGACAGCACCCCCTCGTCGAAGGCGGCCCGCAGATTCGCGATCTCTTCCGGCACCAGCTGGTAGCTCTGGACCGTCGTATATCCCTGCTCGGCCAGCAGGGCTTCGGCCGCCCGGAACGTGGTCAGTGCCTGCGCCTGGGAATAGCTGCCCACCGCTGCGGCTCGCGCCGAAAGGAAGGGTGTGAACAGCAGATCCCCGGTGAGCCGGCCGGTGTGCGGATCCTTGACGATCTCTCCGGGCTGCCCGGCCGGTGTCTGGGGGGTGAGGCCCAGCGTGGCGATGCCGGCGCTGTTCACCTGTCCGGTGAGGGTGGACAGGGTGCTGATCAGCACCGGGGTGTCGGGAAAGGCCGCGTCGAGGTCCGCCAGCGTCAGCGGGCCGTCGGCCAGCAGGGCTGCGTAGTAGCCGTAGCCGATGATCCAGCCGTTGAACGGCACCGCCTGGGTGAGCGCATCGATGATGTCGGCCTTGTTCCGTGGGGGCTTCTCGCTGAAGTAGGCGAGGTTCACGCCGAGTGTCTGCTGGGCGAACAGCGTGAAGTGTCCCCAGGTGTCGATGAAGCCCGGCAGCATCGTCCGGCCCTGCAGATCGACCTGCCTGGCGTGCCCCGCCGCCGACACGGCACCCGCCCGGGTTCCGGCATAGGCGATCCGGCCGTCCCGGACGGCAACGGCCTCGACGTAGGCAGGCGTATCGCCGGCCATGGTGAGGATGGTGCCGTTGTAGTACACGACCGCCGAGGGCTCCCCCGTGGACTCCGCAGGTTCAATCACGTTGGCCATCTGCACCTTTCCGACCTGCCCGACGTGGGCGATGACATTGCAGACGCCGGTCCGTCCGTGTTCGCATGCTAATCAGCTGTGATGCCGGCGGCCACCCCGCCGTCAGTCCAGCGGGTGGGCGATCTCGTCGCGGGGCATCCGGGCCGCGGCAAGCGCGACGACGGCCAAGACGATGGGCAGCAATCCCGCCGCCGCGAAAATAGCCTCCACCGCAACGACTTTCGACAGCGGACCGGCAACCGCCATCGAGAGCGGCATGAATGACAGCGAGACGAAGAAGTCCAGGCTGGACACCCGGCCGAGCATGTGCGCCGGCACCCGGCGCTGCAGCAGCGTGCCCCAGATGACCATGCCGGCACCGCTGGCCAGACCCACGACGAACAGCGCGATCGCCATCACCGGGAACGACCACGTCACGCCGACGACCGCCAGGGGCAGCGAGCCGATCCCCCACAGCAGCATCATCATGGTCAGGTAGCGACGCGGCAGCGGTCGCGTCGATACCGCCAACGCACCCAACGCGCCACCCAGACCGTAGGCGGCGATCGCGAAACCGTAGATCTGCCCGCCGTGGACGAAGCGTTCCCGGGCGATGAACGGCAGCAACACGTCCATCGGACCCATCGCCAGCAGTACCCACATGCTGGCGAACAGCAGCGTCCACAACAGCCACCGGTTGCCCACCACGAACAGCAACCCGTCACGCAGATCCGCCAGCGGATGGGGCCTGTCGCGATCGGGGTCGGTGGCGACGCGTTCGGCTTTCTCCGGTCGCATCGCCACCAGCAGCACCAGGCCGAGCGCGAACAGCACCGCCACCGCCGCGCTGCCCAGCGCCGGGGCGGTGGCGCCGACCAGGACCCCGGCGAAGGCGGGCCCCATCGCCTGCCCCAGGGTGGGACGGATCATCCCTTCGATCCCGTTGGCCGCCAACAGATGTTGCGGGGCCACGATCCGCGGCAGGTAGGCGCTGTAGGCGGGGAAGAAGAATCCCGCACCCGCGCCGAGTACCGCCGAGGCCACGGCCATATGCCAGAGCCGCAATGTCCCGAACGCGCCCAGGGCGGCGACCGCAGCGACGGCGGCGAGGTTGACCGCCTCGACGGTGACGATGATGGCGCGCTGGGACACCCGGTCGGCCACGATGCCGCCGATCAGGATGCAGGCCAGCATGCCCCCGGCCAGGCACGTCGCGACCAACGACAATGCGGTCGGGTCGTCGACCAGCGCGATGACCTGCAACGCCATCACCACGGTCCACATGCCCTCGGCGAAGATGAAGACCGAGACCGCGGCGATCAGCAGCCGGAACTCACGGAACCGCAGGGGTGCGAGCACGCGCCAACCGCCGGGGGTTCCCGCTCGGGGTTCCAGATCGAAGGGCGCGCTCACCGGTCCATGGTCGCCGACCGACCGGCGTGGAGTCGAACGATTAACGTCTCGGGCGCCCGCCGATGGTCGCCGCCGATGGTCGAAGATGAGCCGATGCGGATCATGACGTGGAACGTCCAGGGCCGGGTGGGACAGTGGACCGCCCGCCACCACGCCATGCGGTCATGGATCCAGCTGATGGCTCCGGACGTGCTCACCCTGCAGGAGTCGTGGGTCGAGCCCGACGGGACCACCCAGGCGTCCCGCCTCGGCGCGGAGTTGGGTCTGCACTCGGTGACGGCCGCCGACCTCGCCGGGTTCGACCGGTATCCCGAAGCGCCGTACTGGGTGGTCAATGCGGTGCTGTCCCGCTGGCCGCTGAGCATCGAACGGCTCTGTCCGCTGCCCGACGAAGCCGGCGAGCCGACCTGGCGCCACGTCCTGGTGACCCGGGTGCACCGGCCCGCCGAGCAGGGTGGCCCGTTCGTCGCGGCGGGCACCCACCTCGAGCACGGCCTGGAGAACTCCTCGCGGCGCAACGTCCAGCTGTCGGCTCTGGTAAACCATCTCGCCGAGGCGCTCGGGGATGAGACCCAACGGCGGATAGCGTTGCCCGCCATCCTCGCCGGGGACCTCAACTGCACCCCGGAGTCCGACGAGTACCGCCGCGCCACCGGCCTGGCCGCCGGGGCGGTGCCGAATTTCACCCTGGTCGACGCGTGGTCCGCCGCGGGCAACGCCGACCCGGGACACACCTGGTCGGCGACGAACCCGCTGGTTCCCGCACGCGCCATTCATCCCCATCGCCGCCTGGACTACGTGATGGTGTCCACTCCGCGCCGATCCGGTGCCGGGCATGTGGAGCGATGCTTCCTGGCCGGCACCGAAGCGGCCGACGGCGTGTGGGCCAGCGATCACTTCGCCGTGGTGGCCGAGGTGGAGATGTGAACCCCGCCGTCGCCCAGATCGCGGCTGTCGCGCAGGTGATCGCCTCGGTGGGGATGTTCGGGGTGATCTGGATCGTGCAGCTGGTGCACTACCCGCTGATGCGTTTCGTGTCCGGGCCGGAGTTCGCAGCGTTCGAAACCGCACATCGGCGGCGCATCTCGTGGGTGGTCGGTCCGCTGATGGCCGTCGAGGGCCTCTGCGTCCTCGCCTTTCTCTTCGCCCCGCCCGCCGGACTGGTCTGGTGGTTGCCGTGGGCGGGAGCCGTCGCCGAGGCGGTCGCGATCGGCACCACGGTGTTCGTTTCGGCCCCGCTGCACGAGCGACTCAATGCGCGATTCGATCCGGCGGCTCTGGATCGGCTGATCGCCACGAACTGGATCCGGACCGCCGCCTGGACCGCACGGGCCGCAGTGGCGGTCGCCATCGTGGTGGGCGTGCTGCGCTGATCACGCCCGACGATGTCATTGGTTCCGGTCGCCGCGGGCGAGGATCCGCGCCTGCGTCATCGGGTCGAAGGGCGCCCGGAACAACTCAGGATGGTGGTGGCGGGTGCGCAAGAGGTTGACGATGTAGTTCATCCGGTCGCCGATTCGGGTCCAGTCCTGGGCCGCACTGCCTCTCAACGTGTTCGGCGTGTGGTCCCACTGATCGAGGAACTCCTGTAATTCGGGCACGACGATCTCGGTGAGCGTCGGCGGGTAGTCGTTGAGTCCTGCCAGCGGGGTCACGTCACGCCCGACGGAGAGATTCTCGCCGGCCACCTGATAGCGCAACAGGTGGGCGGTCACGAGGCGGCGTAGGCCGGGCGGGATCGCCGCGGTGAAGAAGCGTTGAAGCCGCCAGTGCTCGTGCAGCAGGATCGAGAGATTCCCCAGCAGCATCACCTGTTCGCGGACAACAGGATCGGTCTCACCAGCCGCCCGGAAGTACAACCGGTAGGCGTCGCGCAACAGGCTCTGGCCCCCTTCTGCGGACGGCGCCGACGACAGCGGCGCCAGGAAATCCTCCAGGGTCGCACTACTGCGGTCCTGCGGCCGGGCGAACATGCTCGCGAATCGCGCGCTGTGGCGGCCCACATCGTCGATCACCGCGATGTTGCCGGCGAGGATGGCCTCACCGGCGCGCGACTGACAGCGACGCGCCCCCGCCCAGGCGACTATCGCCCCGAGCACGCCGGCGCCCATCGCGCCGGTGATCCGGGCTCCCGAACGCTGCCCTCTGCCAGCCCGGGCCGCGGTTGCCGTCACGCCGCCCATTGCGCCCAACAGGGGCGCGCCCGCCACGACGGGACTGCCCTCCTCGCGGCGGATGACACGTCCTGCCTTCACCGACGCCCAGACCGCCCACGCGTGGTAGGTCGGTCCGGCGTCCACCCCGGTGACGCGCTGGAGTGCCAGCGCCAATTCCCTGTGCAGCAGGGTGATTCGCGCGTTGACCGCCGCCGGATCGGGATCGGCGATGGCCGAATCAATCTGTTCGGTCCACCATCGCTGGTCGGCCCAGCGGACCGTCCGCGATGCGGGCCACCTCACTGATGCCGGGGCGCCGCCGGCCATCGGGCCGTTCAGAACGATCGCGCACGTCATTGGCAGTCCACCTCGCTTCGCCGGTGAACCGTCGGCCTTTGGCCGCCTGTCGGGTTCGCCGTATCTGACGAGAGTCACACTCGCGGGCGGCGGCGGGCATCGGACAATCTCGCCCTTGTGTCGTTGAGAGCGTGTCCTACGGTCGAAGGACCCCGTCCGACAAACGGGCGCGCAACGGTTGGTGGCGCTAGATGCCGTAGAGGTCCCGCTCAGCACAAGCGCGACGCAGGGCACGGTGGAACTCCTCGACGTCACCGGCGCACGCGTCGAGTTCGGCGGGGCCGAGCAGCGCCACCAGACCGCGATCGGTGCGGGCGAGCACGAACGGCGCCGGCGAACCCGCGGCCATGACGTCGGCGGGGGCGTCGTTGCGGTGATACGTGACGAACTCGACGTCGAGTTGATCGCGACAGTCCCGCCAGTCGGCCCGCTCGGTGAACAGCCCATGGGTGATATCGCAGAGCGCGCAGTGCGTCCGTCCGAGCCGGGCCCCGATCCAGTAGCGGGCCTCGCCGAGCAGGGTGCCGTCGGCGTCGTAGACACCGATGAGTTCCCGCACGGTGTCCGGCATCGTCTGAGGCTACCGGGGCCGCATCACCGGACCTACGGGGTCTGCGGGTTGATCCCGAGCTGCCTGGTGCAGCTCGCTCGCGACATCTCGACCAGAGCCGGTTGGGCATTGTCGAAACGAGCCAGCGCAGGGGCGTCCTGCTTCATCTGGTCGATAGAGGCATCGATACAACGCTGCAGGCGCTGGGCGTCGGAGTCGCGCCACTGGGTGTAACCGATGAGGCCCGCAGCCATCAAACCGACCACCAGGTAGATCCAGATGCGGGGATTTCTGACCACACCTCAGTATCGCCTGTGTCGGGCGGCACCCGTGCGCCGTGACGATGCGGTGCGGCGCCTGGCAGGCTGACGGCCATGGGACTGCCGGCGATCGTGCCGATGCCCCCGCTGGCTGAGGGGGTCGGGTTGCCCTGGGACGTCGCCGTGGCCGACCCGGTCGCGGCACTGGCGGCCGCCCGGGCACGCCTCGGGGACACCTTCGCCGTCGACAGCGGCGTGGACCGCTACCTGTTCACCTTCTCCGCGCGCGGGGTCGAGTCCTTCTACGCCCTGCCCGAGGAACTCGCGAGCAAGGGTCTGGCCGACTTCCGGATGCTGCGCCGCAAGTTGCCCGACGAAGTCTTCGCCGGCCGGCGGACCCTTCCCTCGCAGCTGTTCCGCCGCGACGACGTCGCCTCCTATCTGGCCAACCTGTCGGTCGCGCTGGTGGCGACCGAGGACGAACTCGGCGAGTCCGGCCGCGTCGACCTGTTCGCGTTGACCCGCCGGCTCGGGCACCGCATGGGCCTGGCGTCCTGGGCCGGCCCCGGCAGTGCGGACGGGGCGCGGTTCGAGCGTCTGGTCGCGGCCTTCGATCAACTCGACGGGTCAGACGCCTTCGTCCACCCCGACGCGATGGCCGCGGTGGCGGCCGGCGGTAAGGCGGCCGAGCGCGGCGCACTGGAGGAGATCGTCGCCGACATCGGCGGCGCGACCGACCGGTCCGGCGGGGACCATCCGCTGTTCGCCCGGATCGTTGCGGCATGGGCCGACGAGCCCGACGAGGTACGCCGTCGCGGTGCCGCGCTGGACGTGGCCCTGATCCACGTCGTCTCGATGTCGAACCTGGCCGCCGCGCTGGGCTGGTTATTGGTCGACCTCATCGGCCACCCCGCGGAGCGCGAGCGGGTGCGCGGCGGTGACCGCGGGTTGGCCGAGCAGTGCGCGCTGGAGTCGACCCGGTTGGCGCAGCGCTCGATCATGCCCCGCTATGTTCTGGCGGAACTGGACTTCGACGCCGGGGACGCGACCTACCGGGTTGCCCCGGGCACCACCATCGCCACCCTGCTGCCGTTGACCAACACCACCGCCGGACCGGGCCTCGAGGACTGGGATCCGCGGCGGTGGAACCGCCACCGGCTCGCCGAGCCGACCGGGCTGGCCTGCCCCCAGCTGGTCACGGCCTTCGGGCACGGCCGGCACAGCTGTCCGGCCCAACCGTTCGCGCTGGCCGCGATGGTGACGGCGGCGGTGCACCTCTTCGGGGCCTACGAGCTGACGCCGCAATGGCCGAGCCCCCCGGCGCCGCTGCCGGCCCAGATCGGTGGCGTCGCCCGGGCCGCAGACCCCACCCCGGTCAGCTACCGTCGCCGCTGACGGCGGCTACCACGTCCCGTCGGCAACGGTGTCGGCGTGCAGATCGCCGAGGGTGACGACGGTCTTCGGGTCGACCGGCACGAACGGATCCTGTTCCTCGCCAAGCTTTTCCCCGACGGTCTCGACCTTCGCCAGGGTCTCCGATGCCGCCAGGTCGTGCGCCTCGGCGTCGTAGTAGTCGAACCACGGCAAGCCTGCTTCGACGTAGGCGTCGCGGTCGACCGGTGTCGGGGGCGCCACCTCTCCGGTGATCGCCGTCCACTGCGCCGCCGAGCACAGGTGGACGAACACCCGTCGGGCGCCGCTCTGGTCGTAGTCGACGAGCGGACGGTCGTCGGTGTAGACCTCCTGGCGCATCCGCCCGCCGGCCCCCAGCCCCATGTCCGCCGACCCTGGTGCGGGCATGATCCCCGTCGCCCTGTCGTCGCACATCATGCGGGCCTCCTGCGCAGAGCGCCATTGCGCCAGCGCCTCCTCGGTCAGCCCCACCTCCCGCAGTTGCACACCACCGTGCGTTTCCTCGCCGGTGACCTGACCTTCGACGGTGGCACCGGAACCGAGCGGCACCGCGACGAACTGCCGGATGAAACCGTCGCCGGAATTGATGCCGTCCAGCCACGGCTGCCGGGGCAGCGCCACAAAATTCTGCGGGTCCTTGATCAGGTGCTCGATCCACGGCAATCCGCTCACCGCGCACACCTTGCCCACCCCGACCTGCAGAGCGGCGGGCTCGGAGGCGCCAAAGGACAGCCACATTGCCTCTCGTTGGTAGATCGGCAGCATCACCCCGCCCCGGGCCAGCCACTCCGCCGGGGCGGTGTCGGGATAGTCGGCGACCCGGCGCAGCGGAAACCGCCCCAGACCCGGGGGCAGCGGATGCAGCCCCGTCTCCGGGATCCGCAGCGTGCGCTGGAAGTTCACCCTCACCGGACCCAGCACCACCTGGTCGTTGACAATCTTCACCGGCGCATTGCCTGTCATCACTCCCCCATCTGTCGTGTGTTGCGTGTGGCCCCATCTCTAGCAGCGGCGGCCGACAAGTTTGCGCGACGACGGGTGTCGCACTGGTGCTACCGTCGGTCAGATGAGCAGCGACATCAGCCAGCGCGAACTGCGCAACAACAGCGGCGATGTCATGCGTCGGCTCGATGAGGGCGAGGCGTTCATCGTCACGCGCAACGGGGTGCCGGTCGGAGATTTGTTGCCGCTTCGTCGTCGTCGCTTCGTCAACGGCCCAGCCCTGGCCAAGGCGTTCCACGGCGCCCCGCGTATCGACTATCGACGGCTGCGTGAGGACCTTGACCGTCACATCGACCAGGCGATTCCACGACGTGGCTGACACGGATTCCGGGCTGCTCGACACTTCGGTCGTGGTCGACCTCGACGTGATCGTTTCGGTCTGACCTGACCCGTCGTCTCAGTTCCTCCGCAGCGCGCTCCACGCCGACCAGACCGTCGCCTGCTCGGAGTCGCGTCGGTTGACCGGATCGAGGTTGAACTTCGCGGTGATCGTCCCGATCACCGACGAGAGGTCATAGG
>SYAB01000364.1 GCA_005787665.1 Actinomycetota bacterium | reverse complement strand
TCGGCCCACGACCACGGCTTGGGATAGATGACCGCGATGACGACGAAGATCACGATGTTGTGGGCGAACAGAATCATCTGCCGCCACACCAGCCGGTAGACGTGCACGCTCAACGGGGTTGGAAGTTGTTTGATGAGGCCCTCGTTGGCGATGAACACCTCCGACCCCTCAAGGATGGAGGCGTTGATCATGTTCCAGATGATCAGGCCCAACGTCACATAGGGCAGATGTTCGGAGAGCGGGATCTTGAACAGCGTGGCGTAGAGCAGTCCCATCGCGACGGCGGTGGTGCCGGTGGCGATGGTGATCCAGAACGGGCCGAGCACCGATCGGCGGTACTTCTGCTTGATGTCCTGCCAACCCAGGTGGAACCACAGTTCGCGCTTGCGGAACCCGCCGATCAGATCACCCCAGGCGCGGCGAAACGTCCGCGACTGACTGGCCGCCTCGATGATGGTCATCGCCCGCCACCGCCCGGTCGGACGAAGCGTTCCCGGCGGCCCAGGCGGCGCAGGCGAATCCACTCCAGCAGGCCTGCCGGGTCCCGGCGGGTCACCAGGAAGTACCAACCGAAACGCAGCCACTCCTGGGGCAGCAGCTTGCGCAGTCCCGGCTGATTCAGAACGTAGCCGCGGTTGCGGTAGGTGAAGAACCTCTTGACCGGGTCGTCGGGATACTGGGTGTGCATGCGGCCGCCGAGGATGGGTTTGAACTCGTCGCTGCCGTAGGGATGCAGGTAGACGGTGTCCAGGCAGGTGCCGAAGGGGAGGCCGCTGCGCACCAGTCGCCGGTGCACGTCGTACTCGTCACCGCGGACGAAGAGGCGTAGATCCGGAACGCCAACGGCTTCAAGGGTTTCCGCACGGAAAAGTGCTCCGTTGAAGAGCGAGGCGTAACCGGGCAGCAGGTCGGCGTCGGGGGCATCCTTGGTGCGCAGTTCGTCGACCCGTCGGCGCCACACCAGACCGCGGCGCAGCGGGAAGGCCAGTTCGTCGGGCCGGTCCATCGCGCACACCATCGGCGACACCTCTGCCAGTCCGTGCCGACGCGCGCACTCCAGCAGGGTGGCCAGCACCTCGCTGTCACGGGGGCGGCCGTCGTCGTCGGCGAGCCACACCCAGTCGGCACCGAGTGCCAGCGCGTGCAGCATTCCCAGCGCGAATCCTCCCGCGCCGCCAAGATTTCGGCGGGAGCCGAGGTAGGTCGTGGGGACCGGTTGAGAGTCGACGAGTTCGCGGACCCTGTCGTCATGGTCGTTGTCGACAACGATCAGGTGATCGACCATCCTGCTCTGGCTGCTGACGACACCGAGTGATGTGGCGAGTTCGTCGGGGCGCCGGTGCGTGACGACGACCGCGCAGACCGTCTCCGTCACGATGCGGCCCAGCCGTCCTGGCTCGTTTCGGCCAGGACTTCACGGACGTGGCGGGCGGCATCCTCACCCTCGTAGGCTCCGACCACCTCTTCGATGCCGCCGTGCATCCGGATGGTGCCGTGGTCGATCCACATGGCGGTCTTGCACAGCCGTGCCAGAAATTCGTTGGAGTGACTGGCGAACACCAGGATTCCGGAACGCTCCACCAGTGCCTGCAGGCGGGTCTGGGCCTTCTTGAGGAAGTCGGCGTCGACCGCGCCGATGCCCTCGTCGAGCAACAGGATCTCCGGGTCGATGCTGGTGACCACTCCCATCGCCAGTCGCACCCGCATGCCGGTGGAGTAGGTCCGCAGCGGCATGGACAGGTATTCGCCGAGTTCGGTGAACTCGGCGATCTCGTCGACCTTGGCCAGCATCTGTTTCCGGGTCTGCCCGAGGAATAGTCCGCGAATGAGGATGTTCTCGTAGCCGGTGATCTCCGGGTCCATCCCGACGCCGAGGTCGAAGACCGGTGCGATCCGGCCCCGGATGACCGTCCGGCCCCGGGTGGGTTCGTAGATCCCCGAGAGCAGGCGCAACAGGGTGGACTTACCCGCGCCGTTGTGCCCGACCAGGCCGACCCGGTCACCCATCCGCAAGGTCATGGTGATGTCGCGCAATGCCTCGATGACCACGACGTTGGCGTTGTTGCGACCGATCGCACCGCCGGCCTTCCCGAGGAAGGCCTTCTTGATCGAACGCGTCTTGGCGTCGAAGATCGGGAACTCGACCCAGGCGTCGCGCGTCTCGATGTAGGGGTCGGCTGTCAAGGTGACCGTCCGCCCTAGAGGTATTGCCCGGTGCCGTGACCGGGGCTCCCCGCGGGCGGTGCGATCCCAGGCGGGAGTGCCCCCTGGCGCATGTGTTCCAGCTGGGCCCGGGCCGCCATCTGCTGGGCGAACAGCGCCGTCTGGATCCCGTGGAACAGGCCTTCCAGCCAGCCGACCAATTGCGCTTGGGCGATCCGCAACTCGGCGTCCGTGGGCACCGAGTCCTCGGAGAACGGCAACGCCAGCCGCTGGAGTTCGTCGCGAAGTTCCGGGGCGAGCCCATCCTCGAGTTCGCGGATGCTGGTGGCGTGGATCGCACGCAGGCGACTTCGACTGGCGTCGTCGAGCGGGGCCGCCTTCACCTCTTCGAGTAACTGCTTGATCATCGTGCCGATGCGCATCACCTTGGCCGGCTGTTCGACGAGATCGGTCACCGACCGTTGTTCGTCGCCGGTCGCCTCGCCGGCGTCATCCTGGCCGGTGATGACTTCGATGTTGTCGTCGTCGGTGTTCGCTGTCATCCCGTTCCTTCAGTGGCATCCGGCGGCGTCGCGCCGCGCCATTCGTAGATGCGGGCAACGCCGTTGTCGTAGATCTTGGCCCACGACGCGGACTTGCCTAGTGACACTAGCCCGTCGGGCATCACGAACCCACGGACCACGGGGGTACTCGTGAGCACGTACCGGATGTTCAGCGCATGGACCGCCTCGGCGACCCGGGGGTCGTGGTCGGCGTCGTCGGCGTACGCCCAGAAGAGGAAGCGGTTACGCCCCGGCCCCTGCTGGACCGGGTAGTCGTAATGCGTCCACAGCGGGTGCAGGCCGGCCACCGCATACATCCAGCCGGTGCCGTCGGTGTTGGCGTTGCCGATCACGGTGTCTCGGGCGCCGGGTAGCGCGGCGAGATAGGCGAAGGCCGCCAGGTCCTGCTCGCCGACGATCGCCTGGTCGTATTTCTCGCCCATCAGGAACCGGTGCCGGGGGAAGTAGTGCACGGCCAGGCCCAGGCACACCGATACCAGCAGGACCGCGGTCGCGCCCACCCAGAACTCCCGCGGCAGGTGCCGTCGGCGTTCGGTGCTCCGTCTCGCCGCCGCCATCACCAGCAGCGCGGCCGCATACAGCGCCACACCGGCCATCGGCGTCAATAGCAGCGTGACCACCCCGGAGAGCCGACGGGGGTCGCTGTAGAACAGGTCGGAGTACGTGCCGAGTGCTGCGCCCAGCGGGCCACCGAACGGTGCCGACGAGCGCACGATCGCCGCCACCAGCAGCAGCCACACCGCGGCCGGCCACCAGATCCGTTTGATCAGCAGCAGCACGAACCCGGCCCCGGCCAGGGCGATGAGGATGTTCTGGACCGGAAAGTCGTTGAGATGCCGGGTGTGCTGGAACACCGCGTCGAAGAGGCCCCGCCGGCGGCCCTCGTGGGTCAGGAATGCGTGGCCGGTGATGATCTCGGTCTGCTTGAGCAAACCGGTGAACTGCGGGAGCAGGATCACCAGAGCCCCTGCCGCGATGGCTGACAACGTCGCGACGTCTCCTGCGCGGCTGCGCACCGGCCGGGGGAGGGCCTCGAACAACCACCACGCGATCAGGAACGTCACCACCACGACACCGCCGGTGGTGTGGACGGAGAACACCCCGACCACCGCCAGCACGGCCAACGGGATGCGGCCGCGGTCGGTCAGTGATGTCGTCACGAGCACGAATGCCGGAACCGCAATGCCGTAGGCCGCCATGTTGGGCATCGAGGCGGTGTCGAACTCCACATAGGGGACCGCGGTGAACGACGCCGCCAGCGCGGCGGCGGTGGCGGCGGCGCCGGCGGTGCGCCAGCGGCTGGCCCGGCCGATCAGCAGTTGCCAGGTGAGCAGTCCCGCGCTGAGCGGGAACAACCAGACCGCCGCGGCTAGCGCGCTCAGGGTGTAGGCGGTGGTCGGCGCGGCACCGGTAACTTGTGCGAGCACCGCCGCGAGTGCGTGGAAGGCCGACGGGTAGTACAGCGCGGCCTGGGTCTCCACATTGCGCAACTCGCCCATATGGGTGGGTGAGGCCTGCCCGGTGTCGAGGATCCACCGGACGGTGTTGGCGTGCCAGAGGGCGTCCCAGTTACTCGGGATGGACTGCCAGTGCGGCATGCCGCGCCAGGCAGCGACCCCGATCGCGACCGCGCCCAGCACGACGCCGGCGGCGACGAGCAGTTCCGGACCGTCGGGTCGCCGGCGGGTGGGCCGTGCCGCGCGCCGGCCCGGAGCAAGACGCACGCCCAGCACGACCGCTGCCACCGCACCCAGTGCCGCCAGGGCGGTCCAGCCGTTCCACGGGAGTCCGACGGCGCCGAACGGCACGATAGCCAACCCCACCACGCCATAGGTCAGAGCCGGGGAGACGGCGATGGCCAGTGGCCAGCTCAGCCCTCCGGCCCGCCCGACGACGGCACCCGGTACGGCCAGCACGAGGACCGCGATCAGGACCCCGGTGCCGAAGTTCACTGGCCTAGTATGGTGAGGCGGCTGCGACGGCTGCTCGTACGGGTCGAAGGTGGGGCGATGGCATACGACGTCGCGCGCGTGCGTGGCCTGCATCCCGACCTCGGTGACGGGTGGACGCGTTTCGACGCCCAGGCCGGGTTCCTCGTTCCCGAATCGGTCGCCACCGCGGTCTCGACGGCCTTCCGGGGCGCGGCGGCCAATGTCGCCGGCCCACATCCCGCGGCGCGGCGCAGTCTGGCCGTTCTCGACGCCGCCCGCGCGGCGGTAGCGGACCTCCTCAATGCCGATCCCCGCGGTGTGGTCCTTGGTGCGGACCGCGCCGTGCTGCTCGCCTCGCTGGCCGAGGCCGCCTCGACCAGGACCGGACTGGGAAGCGAGGTGGTGGTCAGCCGTCTCGACGACGACGCCAACATCGTGCCGTGGCTGCGTGCCGCCGACCGCTACGGCGCCTCCGTCAGGTGGGCCGAGATCGACATCGAGACCGGTGAGCTCCCGCTGTGGCAGTGGGAGGACTTGGTGACGACGGACACCAGACTGGTGGCCGTCGGCTCGGCGTCCTCGACACTGGGCACCCTCGTCGACGTCGCGGGGGTGGCCAAGCTGGCCCACGACGTCGGCGCCCTGGTGGTGGTCGACCATTCGGTCGCCGCCCCGTTCCGTCTGCTCGACGTGACCGAGGTCGAGGCCGATGTGGTGGCGGTCAACGCCGCGGCCTGGGGCGGGCCGCCGATCGGCGCTCTGGTGTTCCGGGATCCGGCCCTGATCGACACGTTGGGTGCGGTGTCCACCGACCCCCGCGCGACCGGTGCGGCACGCCTGGAGATCGGCCTGCACCAGTACGGTCTGCTGGCCGGCGTCGCCGCGAGTGTGGAAAGCCTGGCCGCACTGGACGATGAGGCAAGTGGCAGCAGGCGCCAAAGACTCACGCAGTCGATGGATTCCGCGCGTCGGTATCTCGACGAACTCTTCGACTATCTGATGAACTCGCTGCGGTCGCTTCCGTTGATCACGGTGATCGGCGACGCGCGCGAGCGTCTTCCGCTGGTGAGCATCGTCGTCGCCGGCATTCCCGCCGAACGGGTGCTGCAACGGCTTGCCGACAACGGGGTGTTGGCCGTCGGCAACCCCGCATCCCGAGCCCTCGACGCGCTTGGGGTCGGGGAGATCGGTGGCGCCGTCACCCTGGGATTGGCGCCCTACACGACGATGTCGGAGGTCGACCACCTGGTGCGGACCCTGGCATCGCTGGGATGAGTGCGCCTACACGGTGAGCAGGATCTTCCCGAAGGTCTCGCCGGAGCCGAGTGCCCGGTGCGCCTCGGCGGCCTGTTCGATCGGATAGCGGGCGCCGATGACCGGCCGGACCCGACCGTCCGAGACCATCGGCCAGACCGATGCCCGCACGGCGTCGACGATCACGGCCTTGCCGTGTGGCCCGTGGACCGGGCGACTGCGCAGCGCGGTGCCGATCACCGTCAGACGCTTGCCGATCAGGGTGCCGAGGTTGAGTTCGGCCTTGACCCCGCCCTGCATCCCGATGACGACCAGACGTCCGTCGACGGCCAGGGCGGCCAGATTCCGCTCCAGGTATGCCGCGCCCATCACGTCGAGGATCAGATCGGCCCCCCGTCCGCCGGTGACGGAGCGAACGCGTTCGACGAAATCCTCATCCTGATAGGAGATGACGGTGTCGGCGCCGAGTTCACCACACAGCGCGAGCTTGGCCGGCGATCCGGCAGTGACCGCGACCTCGGCGCCCAGCGTCCGGGCCACCTGGATCGCGTGGGTGCCGATGCCGGAGGCGCCACCGTGGATCAGCAGGCACTCATCGGCGGTCAACCGTCCGGCCATCACGAGGTTTGACCACACGGTGCAGGCGGCCTCCGGCAGTCCGGCGGCGTCCTCCAGCGTGACGCCGTCGGGAACGGGCAGCACCTGCGCGGCCGCAACAGCGACATATTCGGCGTATCCGCCGCCAGCCAGCAGCGCGCAAACCTGTTGTCCCACAGTAAATGTGGCGACCTCAGAACCCACGGCGGTGATAACGCCGGAAACCTCGAGGCCCAGAATCTCGCTCCCGCCCGGTGGTGGCGGGTACTTCCCGGCAGCCTGCAGCAGATCCGCGCGGTTGATCCCGGCGGCGTGGACCTCGATCAGCACCTCGGCGGGGCCCGCCGAGACATCGGGGACGTCCTGCCAGGTGAGCCGGCCGGACACCGTCCCGATCGCATGCACCCGCCAAAGCTTACGCCCGCGCACAGCACCGTTAGGCTGATCGGCGGTGGCGTGGCAGAGCGGCCTAATGCACTCGCCTTGAAAGCGAGAGTCGGCTAACACCGACCGGGGGTTCAAATCCCTCCGCCTCCGCAGCTCAGGGGCGGTCTCTCGTCGTGGTTACCCGTGCGGGGACGCGCCGGG
>SYAB01000363.1 GCA_005787665.1 Actinomycetota bacterium | reverse complement strand
TTCCTGACCGAGGTTGGCTGCCCACTGATCAACATCCATCACTCGTTCTTGCCCGCCTTCATCGGCGCGGCACCGTATCGCCGGGCCCGGGAGCGTGGCGTCAAACTCGTTGGCGCAACCGCGCATTACGTCACAGCGGATCTCGATGAGGGGCCGATCATCGAACAGGATGTGGTACGGGTCGATCACCGCCACGAGGTCGATGACCTGGTTCGGCTCGGCGCGGACGTGGAGCGGGCGGTGCTGTCCCGCGCGGTGTCCTGGCACTGCGAAGACCGCATCATCCGCAACGGCAATCAGACCGTCGTGTTCTGATGCCTGCGGTAGGTCGCCTGCTGTTCGTCCACGCCCATCCCGATGACGAGACCATCAACAATGGTGTGACCATGGCGCACTATGCCGCGCGCGGTGCTGAAGTCACGGTGGTGACGTGCACCCTCGGCGAGGAGGGCGAGATCATCGGAGAACGCTTCAGCCGGTTGGGCGTGGCGGAATCCGATCAGCTGGGCGGGTATCGCATCGGTGAGTTGACCAACGCTTTGCGCCATCTCGGGCTCGGCGAACCCCGTTTCCTCGGTGGTGCCGGGTGCTGGCGTGACTCGGGCATGCCGGATACCCCGCGGCGTCGCCGCACCGCGTTCGTCGACTCGGACACCTCCGCGGTCGTCGGACAGCTTGCGGACGTGATCGCGGAGTTGCGGCCGCACGTGGTGGTGACCTACGACCCTGATGGCGGATACGGCCACCCGGACCATGTTCGGGCCCACCACGTGACCACCGCCGCCATTGCCGCCGCGTCCGACCGGTGGCAGGTGCCGAAGTTCTACTGGACGGTGACCGCCGCGGAGACGTTTCGTTCGGGTGTGGACGCATTGCGGCCCGACGATGTTCTGCCGGACTGGATCTGGCCGCCGGTCGAGATGACCTACGGATACACCGACGACCGGATCACCGCGGTGATCGACGCCCCGGAGCATGTCGCGGCGAAAGTCGCCGCTATCGGCGCGCACGCGACCCAGATGGTGCTCGGTCCGACCGGCCGTGCCTTCACGCTGTCGAACAACCTGATTCTGCCGGTGCTGGGCCAGGAGCACTACGTGCTCGCGTCCGGCCAGCCGGGTGAAACTGATGACAAGGGTTGGGAACGCGACCTTTTGGCCGGCCTTGATCTCGCCGCCGGGTAGCGCCTGGGACAGCCGCTTCGGTCCGCTGGTGCTGGCCATGCTGACGGTCGACGGGGTGTTATCGGCAGTGGCGGGCGCACTGCTGCTGCCGCTGTATCTCGGTGCTATTCCGTTCCCGGTCAGCGCTTTGGTGAGCGGGCTTGTCAATGCCGCACTGGTGGGGGCTGCGGGGCACTGGACAGGTTCGAAAAAGCTTGCGGCACTGCCGCTGTGGGCTTGGCTGGCAACAGTGGCGGCATTGACTTTCGGCGGTCCGGGCGGAGACATCGTCTTCGGCGGGCGGGGAATCCTGGCCTACTCGGTGCTGATTCTGTTGCTACTCGGCGCGACGCCGGCGGCCATGGTGCTGCGTCGAATGGCGTGACGCGTCCACTCAGGCGTCAGCGTCGGCAGACCGCGCCGCTGTCGAACGTGCAGCCCTGCGAGGTTCTTTCACTGGTGCGGCGATGGGCTCGCTCACCGCGGACGTTGCATCAACAGCATCGGCCGTGGTGGCGACGAGCGCTGCTGGGGCGGTATCCACTGCGGCAGGGGTCGGCAGCGACTGTCGCGCCGCGACCGCGCGGCGGGCCACTGCGCGGGTGGCCCGCGGAGCAGGGGTCTCGGCTACCGGCTCCGTGACCGCAGGGGTCTCGGCAACCGGCTCCGTGACCGCGGGGGTCTCGGTGGGCGCTGGGTCGACGGGGGGCGCCGTGTCGACGGGGGCCTCGGTCACCGGTGTGTCAGCGTCCGCAGCCACCGCCTCGGAGCCCGCCCGCGCCGCGACCGCCGCAGCGGCGAAACGGCTGGCGACAGCCGCGGTCGGGAACGGCGGCGGCGGCGGCAGTGGCGGCAACGGCGGCAGGAAACTCAGTAACCAGGCGATCTCACCCTCGACGAAGTTGGTGACCGCGAGGTTGAGTCCGTAGCTCAGCGTCAGGCCGATCAGATCGAACTGGCCATCGATGAGGTAGGCGAAGCTGTACACCAGCGCCTGAACGATCGGCTCCCCGGTGTTATAGGCGATGTTGATCTGCTGGCCCAACCAGCCGATCGGCCAGGGCAGGTATCCCGCGGCCCAGGCGGCGAGTTCGAAGCCGTACTGCACGAAGGGCTCGACGGCGTTGAAGGTGTTGATGATTGCCTCGCCGGCCGACCCGGTGGCCGCCGCGACGGGACCCGCGTTCACCGCAGCCGTGGCCGAGGTGAACGGCGCGAGCAGTGGAGCGATCGCGGCACTGGACTCAATCGAGGACAACTCGATCGACGACCACGTGACGGCGCCCGACGACAGGGTAAGTGCGTCGCTTCTCGGGGTAGACACGGGAACCACCACGACGGCGCTGAGGGTTGCGGCCGCAAGGCCCGCGGCCAGGAAAGAGCGCACGGACACGGTCATCGGAGACTTCTCCCTGTTCGTCGTGTTTGCTGGCGGGGTACTCCATGAGTGTACGTTTTCTGCCGTCCGGCGTTACAGGGCCGCTGGAGCGCGCGCCCCGGATCGCCCACCTCCCGCTGGCACTACTGTGGGGGCCATGCCTGTCGCCCGTGATGCATGCCGGTCCCGATGACCGGCCCGGCGGCGTTGCGACGGGTGCTGCGACGGGCCCGCGACGGAGTGGCACTCAACGTCGACGAGGCCGCCCT
>SYAB01000362.1 GCA_005787665.1 Actinomycetota bacterium | reverse complement strand
GGGGCACCCGGGGCGCCCGACGGGGCCGGCGCGGGCGGCGGCGCGAGCGCGGGCAGCGGGCCGACCACCTTGCGGACCTTGGCGATCAACTCGTCCGGGGTGGCCGGGCTGATGTCCTCGCCGTTGAGGCGGATCGTCGGGGTCGCGGTGACCTTGGCCGCCGCCGCCTGCCCTTGCGCCATCTCGGTGAACCGGTTCTTGTTGATGCACTCGGCGACGCCTCCGGCGATGCCGGCCTGGCGCGCCGTCTCGATCAGAGCGGCGTTGTCCGGGCCGCTGCCCGAACCTTCCACCGGCTGCTGGGCGAACAGCGCCGCGTGGAACCGCTGGAACGCTTCCTTGGTCGGGCTCTTGTCCTCCTCGGCGGCGCAGTACGCGGCATTGGCCGCGCGGCCGGAGTAGCCCTTGTTGGTCTTGTCGAGGATGGCGAGCATGTAGTAGTCGACCGCCGCGGCGCCGCTGTCGACGATCTTCTTCAGCGTCGGGCCGAAGGTCTTCTCGAAGTCCCGGCAGTGCGGGCACTGGAAGTCCTCGTAGATCGCCAGCACCGCTTTGGGCTCGTCGGTGCCGTCCTTCTTGATCAGCTCACTGGAGCTCACCCGAACCGCCTGGGTTCCGCCGGCGAGCTTCTTGTCGCTGCCCATCACGATGTAGAGCACAAGACCCACTGCGAAGACGACGACGAGAGCGGTCAGGCCCACCTTGACGGCCATGTCACGTTTGCGGTCCTGAGCTTTCAGGTCGTAACGGGGCGAGCTCTTCTTGTTGGTGGCCACGGGTCGGGTGATCCTCGCTGTCGGTGACTGTTGGCGCTTCTAGAGTACCGGCGGCCGTCCGCCGTCCCGTCCGGTCGTGCGATCAGGCGTAAACCAGGTGGGCCCGCAGCGCCGAGATCATCTCGGCGTTGGCCGCCGCGGTGCCGCCCCCGAGCGCATTGAGGTTGAGGAATCCGTGAGTCATCGACGCCATCCGGCGGTGGTCGACGGGCACGCCCGCCGCCCGCAGCTCGTCGGCGTACCGGTCGCCCTCATCGCGCAGGGGATCGAATCCCGCGGTGACCACCAGTGCCGGGGAGAGCCCGGACAGGTCCGCGGCCAGCAGCGGCGACACCATCGGGTCGGCGAAGTCCCGTCCCGAACCCGTGACGTAGCTGTCCTGGAACCAGTCCATATCGTGCTTGGTGAGCAGGAAGCCGTCGCCGAACAGGGAACGCGACCGGGTGCCCCCACGCAGGTCGGTGGCCGGGTAGATCAGCCACTGCAGCGACGGCAGCGGGTCGCCCGCGTCGCGGGCCAGGCGGGTGACCACGGCGGCCAGGTTCCCCCCGGCGCTATCACCGCCGACCGCGACCCGGCGCGGATCCGCTCCCCCCTCGGCCGCGTGCTCGCGGGCCCATCGGTAGGCGGCATACGCGTCGTCGACGGCAGCGGGAGCGGGGTGCTCGGGGGCCAGTCGGTAGTCCACCGCGAGCACGTGCACGCCGGCGTCGCGGCTGATCAGCCGGCACGCCGAGTCGTGGCTGTCCAGGTCACCCAAAACCCATCCGCCGCCGTGAAAGAACACCAGCAGCGGGGCCGCGGTCCCACCGTCGGCCGGCCGGTAGTGCCGGGCCGGGATCGTGCCCGCGGGCCCGGGAATCGACACCGACCTGATGGCGGTGACGCGAACGTCCCGTTCGTCGAGGGTCTTGCTCAGGGCGTCGAAATTGGCCCTGCTGGCCGCGGCGTCGTCACCGATCACCAGGCCGTCGACGCCCGTCGCCTTCTGGGCGGCGAGCAGCATCTGCAGCGAGGAATCCAGGGTGTTGCCGTCGATGGTCACCGCCCGACCACCGGATGCCAGCCGCTTCACACCGGCGGGCAGTCGTGGGATGAGCGTGACGCCCAGCCGATTACCGAAGGCCAGCGCCCGTTGTTTGACCGACGTCATGCGCGGCAGCCTACGCCCGACGGCGCTCGCGTCTGACCGCGGCGCTCTCGTACTATCCTCTCCCGAAGCAGGCGACTCCGGTGCACCGGAAACCTCTCGAATGCACAGGCAGGCGACATGACTCCGACGGCCGCGGTTCCGACGATCACACTCAACGACGACAACACCATCCCGGTCCTGGGCGTCGCGGTGGGCGGCCTGTCCCCCGCCGCGGCCGAGGCGGCCGTCACCGCGGCCCTGCAGGCCGGCTACCGACTGATCGACGCCGCGCCCGCGGAGGGTGTGGAGGAAGCCGTCGGCCGCGCCATCGCCGCGTCCGGCGTGCCGCGCGAGGAACTGTTCGTCACCACCAAGGTCGCGACCGCCGATCAGGGCTTCCAGTCCGCTCAGGACGCCTGCCGGGCCAGCCTGGAGCGACTCGGCCTGGACTATCTCGACCTCTACCTGATCGACTGGCCGGCCGAGGAGAACGGCAAGTACATCGACGCCTGGGGCGGGATCATGAAATCCCGCGAGGTCGGCCACGTCCGATCGATCGGCGTCAGCAACTTCACCGCCGAGCACCTGTCGAACATCATCGGGTTGTCGTACTTCCCCCCGGCGATCAACCAGGTCGAACTGCACCCACTGCTCAACCAGGCCGAGTTGCGCGCCGTGCACGCCGAGGATTCCATCGTCACCGAGGCGGCGTGCCCACTGGGCGCCGGTGCCCTGCTGGACAATCCGGTCATCGCGAAAGTGGCTGCCGCGCATGGCAAGTCCGCGGCCCAGGTGCTGATCCGGTGGAGTGTCCAACTGGGCAATGTGGTGATCCCGCGGACCTCGGACCCGGTGCGACTTGCCGAGAACCTCGACGTGTTCGACTTCGAACTGGTCGCCGAGGAGATGGCGATCCTCAGCGGCCTCGACGACGGCACCCGGTTCCGGCCCGACCCGACAGCCTGACTGACGTTAATTTCGCATTTCGCCCCGCTGAGAAAAGGCTGAGCGTAACTTCCTGTCCATCAGCACCTCCACAGGAAGAAGGCCCACATCATGCACGTCACAGCCCGTTCGTATCTGACCGCCGGAGTGGCGGTGTTCGGCGCCGGCGCCATCGCGCTCTCGCCGGTCCAGCCGCTGCCGGCTGAACTCGCCCTCGCACCGCAGCGCGTCAGCGCCGCCCTGGCCGTGGAACTGGCCGCCGCCGTCGACCCGATCACGCGGCTGGTGGAAGTCATCCAGGAGTCCGCGGACAATGTCACCGCACTGTTCGGCGCCGTCGCGGACAGCCCGCTGCCGATCATCGAGGCGGTCATCGCCAACGCGGGCGTCTATCTCTCCGAACTTCCCGACGTCGGAGCGATCGTGCAGCAGATCGTCGGCAACCTGGGCAACGCCGCCCGCGCGCCGTTCGCGGTGCCGGCGTCGTGTTTGGGGGAGGACGTATCAGCGTGCGAGAGCATCTCCGATGTACCCGTGACGACGGCTCCCATCCTCGGTGAGATCAGCCAACGGGACGTTTACGCCCTCCTTCCGCTCCTGCTCGGGGACTCCTACGAGAGCCTGGCGCCGATTCTGCAGTTCACCACGACACCCGTCAGCGGGGTAGTGCTCTCGCTGATCGGACCGGTGGTCGCGCCGGTGCTGTCGGTGGTGAACAGCGTCACTTCGGTCATCGATTACCTCGGCGCCTCAGACTTCCAGAGCGCCGTCTTCGAGTTGATCAACCTTCCGACGAACGCGATCGGCGCCTTCCTCAACGGGGGCCAGTTCCTCGACCTCGCCCCGGTTCTGTCGCTGCTGGGCGTTGAACTGCCCTCGGAAATCACGAGCATCGGGTTCCAGATGGGCGGGCTGTTGAGCCCCGGCGGTGTGTTGTTCGACGGGGTCGCCGCGGAGGCCTCCATCGCGAACCCGCTGGCGCCTCTTCCGCCGCCGACGATCGACATCATCGATCCGGGCCTGCCGGTGGGGCCGATCGGGTCGCTGCTGGGCCTGCGAGGCTCCATCGCCGACGCGATCAAGCTGCCTCCGCCGCCCGAGCCGGTGATCGAGGAGCCCCCCGTCGAGGAGGGCCTCGTGGCGGACCGGATCGCTGCCCCCGCTGCCGTGGTGGATTCCGCACCGGCGCCGGTGGTGTCGGAGGTCGCCGAGACTGTTGCGGCTGCCGAGGCCGGCGCATCCGACAAGCCCTCCCCGAAGCGGGAGCGTCGCGGCGCCGCGGCGCGCGGAGCCGACAGCCCCGGCGCATCGGCCTCGACCGATGGCGGCGACGCCAAGCCGTCCCGGGCGGCACGCCGGGCGGGCTGAGTTTCACCAACGCGAACGCGGCGGTCAGCTGGTCAACCAGCCTGGCCGCCGCGTCGCGTCAGCCACTGACTCC
>SYAB01000361.1 GCA_005787665.1 Actinomycetota bacterium | reverse complement strand
GGCGTACTTGTCCGACAGCCAGGTGCCCATGGTCAGCAGCACCGCCGGGGAGGCGTAGTTCTCGCTGGCGATCAACTTCAGCGATTCGCGCTGGTCGGTCAGTTCCTTGGCCGTGGCCGCGGCGATCCGGGGTTCGACGGTTTCGATGACGCGCAGTGCCGCCCGGTAGGCCTCGCTGGCGGTGGCGGCGTAGTCGGCGCCGGGGGCCGCGGCGGAGGACAAGATGGCATCGGTGGTCATGGGTAGAGAGTAATCCGCGCCGCACCGTAGCCCCACCCGGCCGACGGTGTGGATCAGACCGCGAGCTCGGCGCGCAGTGCCGACGGAATCAGCGGCTCGTCGAGCAGCCGGCCGAACCGCTCCGTGCGGCCCTCGTCGCCGGGCCGAGCGTCCAGCCAGGCCCGCAGCAGCCGGTAGCCCTCGACGTAGGTGCTGGTGTAGGCCCGCCACAGCGGGGAGGACAGGAACCTCAGCATCTGTCGCGCATGCGTCTCGTCGACGAGCAGCCACCGCCGTAGGTACGACGCCACCTCCGCAGGATCCCGATGCTCGTCGTGCAGCATCAGCGCGGCGTCCTGGCGCACACCGGCCAGGGTGGCGGCCGCCTGGGACAGCGCCTCGGCCCGCTCGCCGTCGAACCGCAGCCCCAGATCGGCGTACACCTCCGCCGCCCAGTGACCCCAGCCCGACCCGACCGCGGCGTGCAGGGCCAGGTCCGCCAGGCCCTCGGCCATCAGGCACTGCGGGGTGTTCACCAGGAAGATCGTGTGCTCGCCCTGGCCCAGTCCGGCCACCAGCCCGGCCTCCTTGCGGCAGTGCTCGGTGTGGTGGCCCGGGTAGGACTCGTGCGCCACCAGCCGCGGGAGGTTGGCCATCTGCTGGCGCAGATCGGCGTTGATCGCCACCCGCGAGCGGTAGTCGCCCTCGTAGTAGTTGAACCCCGACCACGGCTTGTCGGTGACCACCTCGTAGAGGACGGTCTCGGCGTCGGGCAGCGGGTAGCGGGAGCGGACGATATCGCGCAGCGCGCTGGAGAATGCGTGGACGCACTCCTCGAGCCGGGCCGGCGGAATCTCCCCGGCCGTGCGGTGGGCGGCCATCCGTTCGGCCAGCGAACCGCTGCCGCCGAGTAGCTCGTCCATCCGGGCGTGCGCGGCCCGGTACTGCTCGGGCTCACCCCGGGCGATCTCGACGTCGAAGTAGTCGCGGACCTCCTCGACGAACCCGACCGGCTCCCCGGCGAACTTACGGGCGGCGCAGGTCAGGGCGCGCAGATGCGCTGCGATGAACTCGGCCCGCTGATCGGTGAACGCCGCGCTGCGCCCGACGTCCGGCAGCGCGACCAGCAACCGTTGGGCCTGCGCGGCAAGATCGACGGCGACCGGGGCCGGCTCGTCGGCGACCTGCCGGCGCAACCGCGAATCCCCGGTGAAGGAATCGACGTAACCCTCCTCGATGCGGTCGAACCGCAAGCCGAGCAACAGGTACTCGCGAATCAGGTGGTCGGAGTCCATGCCGTCAACGCTAACTGCAAGACTTGAGCCATGGCGCGGCTGAACGAACCCAGCCCCTACGTGGAGTTCGACCGGAGCGAGTGGCGTGGTCTGCGGATGTCGACCCCGCTGAAGCTCACCGAGGAGGAACTGGTCGGCCTGCGCGGCTTGGGTGAGCAGATCGACCTGCTCGAGGTCGAAGAGGTCTACCTGCCGCTGGCCCGACTGATCCATCTCCAGGTCGCCGCGCGCCAGGCACTGTTCGCCGCCACCGACGAGTTTCTGGGCGAGCCGCGCCAGAACCCGGACCGGCCGGTGCCGTTCGTCATCGGGGTCGCCGGCAGCGTCGCGGTCGGCAAGTCCACGACGGCGCGCGTGCTGCAGGCCCTACTGTCGCGCTGGGACGACCATCCCCGGGTGGACTTGGTGACCACCGACGGCTTCCTCTACCCCAATACCGAACTGACCCGCCGAAACCTGATGCACCGCAAGGGCTTCCCGGAGAGTTACGACCGGCGCACCTTGATGCGGTTCGTCACCTCGGTGAAGTCCGGCGCCGACCAGGTGTGCGCGCCGGTCTACTCGCACCTGATCTATGACATCGTCCCCGGCGAGAAGCACGTCGTCACCCATCCGGACATCCTGATCCTGGAGGGGCTCAACGTCTTACAGACCGGCCCGCGGCTGATGGTCTCAGACCTCTTCGACTTCTCGGTCTACGTCGACGCCCGCATCGAGGATATCGAGCAGTGGTACATAGAACGGTTTCTTGCGATGCGGGCCGGGGCGTTCGCCGACCCGGCCTCGCATTTCCATCACTACTCCCGGCTCACCGACGAGCAAGCGGTGTCAGCCGCCCGCGACATCTGGCGAACCATCAACCGGCCCAACCTGATCGAGAACATCCTGCCCACCCGGCCACGGGCCACCGCGGTGCTGCGCAAGGATGCCGACCACGCCATCAATCGCTTGCGGCTGCGCAAGCTCTGATTCTCAACCCGTCGGAGTGGCGAAGACGAACAGCGCCATGAACGCCAGGTTGATGAAGTAGGCCGCCTCCACCAGCCCGACGGTGATGAAGAACGGGGTGAACAGCCGGCCCTGCGCCTCCGGTTGGCGGGCGATGCC
>SYAB01000360.1 GCA_005787665.1 Actinomycetota bacterium | reverse complement strand
GGCGCCAGCGTGCTCAAGCAGCTGGTCGCTTACGTCGGCCTGGAGCACTTCCTGGCCGGCCTGCGGGACTACTTCGCGACGCACGCCTTCGCAAATGCCACCTTCGACGACCTGCTGGGCGCCTTGGAGAAGGCCTCGGGACGCGACCTGTCGGACTGGGGCCGCCAGTGGCTCAAGACCACCGGGCTGAACACGCTGCGCGCCGACTTCGACGTCGACGACCCGTCCGACAACGGAGGCCGATTCACCCGGTTCACGATCCGGCAGGGCGGGGCCACCCCCGGCGCGGGCGAGACGCGGGTGCACCGGCTGGCCATCGGCATCTATGATGACGCACCCGGTACCGGCACCCTGGTGCGGGCCCACCGCGAAGAGATCGACGTCACCGGGGAGGTCACCGAAGTCCCTGCCCTGGTGGGCGTCCCGCGCGGCAAGCTGGTCCTGGTCAACGACGACGACCTCACCTATTGCTCGATGCGGCTGGACCCGGAGTCCCTGGGCGTCGCGCTGGATCGCATCGCCGATATCGCCGAACCGCTGCCCCGCACCCTGGTGTGGTCGGCGGCGTGGGAGATGACCCGTGACGCCGAGATGAAGGCCCGCGATTTCGTGGCCCTGGTGATGCGCGGGGTGCACGGCGAGACCGAGGTCGGCGTCGCCCAACGGCTGCTGATGCAGGCGCAGACCGCGCTGAACTCCTACGCCGAACCCGGCTGGGCGTCGAGCCGCGGGTGGCCGGAGTTCACCGAGCGGCTACTGGAACTGGCCCGCGGCGCCGAGCCGGGCTCGGATCACCAGTTGGCCTTCGTCAACGCGCTGTGCACGTCGAGATTGTCGGCTCACCATCTGGTGTTGCTGGCCGACCTTCTCGACCGCGATCCCGCCGAGTCCGGGCTGGCCGGCCTCGAGGTCGATACCGATCTGCGATGGCGGATCGTGATCGCGCTGGCGGCCGGCGGCCGGATCGACGCGGATGGACCGCAGACCCCGTTCATCGACGCCGAGCTGCGGCGGGACCCGACCGCGGCCGGTAAGCGGCATGCGGCGGCAGCGTCGGCGGCCCGGCCGCAGGCCGACGTCAAGCACCGGGCCTGGCGGGAGGTGCTCGAGGACGACACCCTGCCCAACATCACCGCTCGGGCGATCATCTCCGGGTTCGTCCAACCCGGGCAGGGCACACTGCTCGCGCCCTACACCACGACCTACTTCGAGACCATCGCCGGCGTCTGGGAACGGCGGTCCAGCGAGGTGGCCCAGACCGTTGTCGTCGGCCTCTATCCGTCCTGGGACGTCAGCGCCGCGGCGTTACAGGCCGCCGACTGGTTCCTGGGCGGGCTGCACGTGCCACCGCCGCTGCGCCGCCTGGTGCTGGAAGGCCGGGCCGGCGTCGAGCGCGCTCTGACGGCACGGGAGTTCGACGCGCGTTAGGGTCGGGAGATACCGGCCGACATCACCCGGATGGCGCTGACCAGTCCGTCGATCAAGTTGCCCTGCCGGAAGCCCGCCGCCGCGGCCGACACCCCCAGCGGCGCGGCCGATTCCGCACCCCGCCCGCGAACGTCGGCGCCGTACACCACCTCGATGGCGCGCTGGTCGGGCGACACCGCCAGCAGGACGGCGTTGTCCGGTGTGGGGACGTCGGCGAGGATCCGCTGAGCCCCCGCCGTGGTGTCTGCGCCCAGATCGCCGATGTAGACCGCGAAGCGCGCCTTGGACTGGCGACTGCCATAGGTCAGCGCGTCGTCCAGCGAGACCAGATCCATGGTGGAGAACGGATAGCGCGACGGCAGATTGTCGGGTTCGGCGGCTATCGAGAGCCGTCCACTGGAGGACACCGCCCAGCCGACCGGCAGGGCGGCCCCGTCTCGCCGAACCACGGCGTGCTCACCAGTGGCCACTGGCGCCACCTCCCACCGTCACCGAGTCGCCGTGGCCGGCGTGGCCACGCGATCCGTGTCGGCCGGCCGGAACCACCTCGTCGGTGGCGGACCACAGGATCGGCTCCTGCGTCCAGGGCTGGGACAGCTGGTAGGTCTCCCGACGGCCGCCGGTGCGGCGGTAGATCAGCACGACCAGGACGACCACGAGCAGGACGGGCAGTCCATGAAGAAGGGCGTTCGGCACGCGACAAACCGTAACGCAACCCTCAGGCGGCGCCCTCGCCGAGGTAGCGCACCCAGGACGGGTCGAGTTCCTTGACCGTGCACAACAGCCGCCAGTGCTGACCCTTCGGCGGCGTCGGCACCAGGCGCAGCGTCCAGCCGAGCTCGGTCAGCAATTTGTCCGCCTTGCGGTGGTTGCAGGACGAACAGGCCGCGACGCAGTTTTCCCAGGAGTGCTCCCCGCCGCGACTGCGCGGGACCACGTGGTCGACGGTGTCGGCCTTGGACCCGCAGTAGGCGCATCGGAAACGGTCGCGATGCATCAGTGCGGCCCGGGTCATCGGGATGCGCGCCCGGTAGGGCACCCGTACATAAGTGCGCAGCCGGATCACCGACGGCACCACCATCACCCGGCTCGCCGAATGGATCACCGGACCGCCGGGGTCGTCGTGCACCACGTCGGCCTTCCCGCACAGCAGCATCACCACCGCACGCCGGATCGGCAGCGCGGTGAGGGGTTCGTAGGTGGAGTTGAGGAGCAGCACCCGTCGCCGTCCCCAGATCGATCCCGGTGCGGCGACATCGACACTGTGCAGCGCTGGTCGGGGACCCGCCGTACCGGCGTGGTTCCGTTTGCGCTGCGCCATACGTCCTCCGCAGACAGTGCACCACGGATCGGCGACGATCGCACGCGTATTCACCTCGTGTTCAATGGTGGCGTGGCTGACACGCCGAGCCCCACCGGGCCGCAGACCTTCTACGACGCCGTGGGCGGTGCCGAGACCTTCGGCTCCATCGTCTCGCGGTTCTATGAGCTGGTACGCGAGGACGAGGTCCTGCGCCCGCTGTACCCCGAGGACGACCTCACCGGCGCCGAGGACCGGTTGCGGATGTTCCTCGAGCAGTACTGGGGCGGTCCGCACACCTATTCCGAACAGCGGGGCCACCCGCGGCTGCGGATGCGGCACGCCCCGTACCGGATCGGCTTCCTCGAGCGGGACGCCTGGTTGCGCTGTATGCACACCGCCGTCGCCTCGATCGACTCCCAGACCCTCGACGATGAGCACCGCCGCGAATTGCTGGCCTACCTGGAGATGGCCGCCGATTCGATGGTGAACGCTCCGTTCTGATGACGGCGGGCTTAATTCAGAAGCCCGTCCAACTGCATCTGTCGCAACGTCTTGCGGTCCGGCTTGCCCACGTTGGTCACCGGCAGGGACTCCAGGAAGGCCACCTCGGTGGGCACTTTGTAACCCGACAGGTTCTCCTTGCAGAACGCCCGTACCTCGTCGACGGTCAGCTCCTCACCCGGTTTGAGCACCAGCGTCAGTTTCAGGCTCTCACCGCGCTTCTCGTCGGGAATGCCGAATGAGCACGCCTGCAACACCTTCGGGTGGCTGTACATCAGCTCGTCGATCTCGCGCGGATACACGTTGAACCCACTGGAGAGGATCATGTCCTTCTTGCGGT
>SYAB01000359.1 GCA_005787665.1 Actinomycetota bacterium | reverse complement strand
GCGGCGCGCCGCCTGCCCGAATCGGGCTGCAGCCAGCAGATCACCGGGTCGTCGTGAAAGGCCCGACCCATCACCTGCGCGAGCGCCGGAACGTCAGTCCGGCGGGCGGCCCGCGCATCGATCGACATTCGGGTCAGGATAACGCGGAGGCCCGCCTCAGCCCAGCACCATGGTGGCGCCGAGGGCAAGCACACACAGCACCACGGCCGCCGTGGTCAGACCGTAAACCAGCGTCCCGACCCGACCGGTGGCGAAACTCCCCATCAGATCGCCGTCACGGGCCAGGCCCACCATCGCGATCAGCAACGGAACGAGCAGGACCGCGTTGAGTACCTGAGTTCCCACCAGAATCATCACCAGCGGCACGTCCGGCGCCAGCACAATTGCCGTCCCCAAAAGGGTGACGATCCCGTAGGTCGTATAGAACGTCCGGGCCTCGGAGTACGGGTCGTCGAGGGCTGCTTCCACCCCGGCGTATTCGCAGACCGAATAAGCCGTGGACAGCGGCAGGATCGAGGCCGCCAGGAACGACGCCCCGATCAACCCGATACCGAACAGGGTCGCGGCCGCCTCCCCGGCCAGCGGCTCCAATGCCGCCGCGGCATCAGCCGCATCGGTGATGCGCAGCCCGTCGCGATGCAAGGTTGCCGCACACGCCACCACAACGAAGAACCCAATCACGCCAGTGAGTACTGCCCCGGTAATGACGTCCACCCGTTCCAGCGGCAGATCCTCGGTGCGCAGTTTCTTGTCCACCGCGTAGGACTGCATGAATGACAGCCCCCAGGGCGCCAGCGTGGTGCCCAGCGTCGCGGTCACGATCGCGATCGCCTCACCGGTCATCGGCATGGTCGGGACGAAAGTCCCGTGCAGCGCCGCAACCCAGTCCGGCCGGGCCAGGAATCCCGAGAGGATATAGGCCAGGAACACCGTCGATACCAACAACAACAACCGCTCGACCCGGTGGAAACTGCCGCGGAGCACCAGAAGCGATACCGCGCCTGCGGCGAACGGCACGCTGACGTAGCGACTGATGCCAAAAAGCTCGAAACCTGCTGCGATACCTGCGAACTCGGCGCAAGTCGTACCGACGTTGGCGACGACGAGGGCTGCTAGCACAGCGCCGCCCACCCGCACCCCGTACCGCTGGCGCACCAGCCCAATCAACCCCTGGCCCGTGACCACACCCATCCTGGCAGCCAGACCGTGGAACACCACCAGCGCAATCGTCGACAGCAGCAGAACCCAGAGCAACTGATAGCCGTGATCGGCGCCCAGCACCGAGTAGGTGGTGATACCGGCCGGATCGTCGTCGGACAACCCAGCCAGCAACCCTGGCCCCAGCACCGCCAGCAGTGCGGACCATCGAGCCACTCCCGATCGAAGCCTCACCTTCGCAGGTTCCGGAACAGGTGGCGCCGGTGCGGCCACACCCTGGACCGCAGCAGCGGCCGGCCCCTCAGTCGCGGCCTGCGGGCGAGTCGGATGCGCCAACGCCGGGCGTGCTCACCGGACATCGCTGCGACGATCCGCGCGGACAACGGCGGCGGCATCGCACGCAACACCCGCTCACCCACCTCCGGAGATGCCACGGCCACCGCCTCGGCAGCCAGGCGAGGTTCCTTGACCGCGAGGATCTCGGTGGCCGCATCGGTATCCACCCGGCTGACCAGTGCCGCCAGGCTCCGGGCGTCAAGCCGGTGAACTGCTGCCCGCGGGGCTGTCAGTTGCACCGCATGTCCGCGCTCGGAAGTCAGGTGCAGATCCGACCAGGCCACCACATCCTCGGTGGGGCGCGGCACGAGCCAGCCCAGGCCCAACCGCCTGAGCACACCGCCGAATCCGACCTCCACGCCGCAGACTTCCAGTCTCGAATCCGCGGTGCGGACCATAACGACGTCGGCAACTCGGGCAAGCCGTTGCCCCGCCAGATCAACCACCTGGGTGTCAAGCACATCCCGGGCCAGCCGAATCTCATCGGCGCACAACTGATCGGCCGACACCCCTTCGGCGCCCGCGACCAGCACCGGCTGGCCGCAGTGCACGTTGGCCACCGCTTCCCAGGACAGCAGTACCGCCGTCCCGCCGTGACGGCTGATGAGTAGCCGATCAACCAGTTGCGGGCCAGCGCCACCGAGACGCACCGTCAGATCCGCGACTCGGCCCACCACCGCCCCGTCGGCCGCCACCACCCGGACACCGGTGATCCGGCTGAGCAACAACACGTCGGCAAGCATGCCGCATTCCACCCCGCCGACGATGCCTGGCCGATCTAATCAAGTGGGGCCGATGTGAGGAGAAGCGATGCGGGCACTGCGGATGGTCGGATTCCAGCGCGAACCCGAACTGATGGAGATTCCCGAGCCGGTACCCGGCCCCGGTGAGGTGGTCGTCCGGGTCGGCGCGGCCGGGGCGTGCCACTCCGATCTGCACGTGCTCTACGAACTCGACGCCTCCGCGGTGTGGCAGCTGCCCATGACGCTCGGGCATGAGACGGCCGGCTGGGTGCACACCATGGGCGAGGGGGTGACCGGACTCGCCGAGGGTGATCCGGTGGCGGTGTACGGCGCGTGGGGATGCGGGCGATGCCAGCGCTGCCTGGTCGGGATGGAGAACTACTGCGAAGTGCCCTCCCTGATCGGCGGCGGCGGCCTGGGGCTCGACGGCGGCATGGCCGATTATCTGCTGGTCCCCCACCAGCGTCACCTCGTCGCGCTGCCCGCCGGCCTGGACCCGGTGACCGCGGCCCCGCTGACCGACGCCGGATTGACCCCCTATCACGCCATCCGCCGCTCCTTGCCGAAGCTCACCCCGGACGCCACCTGCGTGCTGATCGGGGTCGGGGGGCTCGGGCATATCGGAGTGCAGATCGTCCGGGCCACGACCGCCGCGCGGGTGATCGCCGTCGACGTCAAGCCGGAGGCGCTGGAACTGGCCCGCAAAGTCGGGGCCGACCATGCCGTGCTGTCCGACGACAACGCCGCCACCGCGATCCGCGACCTGACCGGCGGGCGGGGGGCCGATGTCGTGATCGACTTCGTCGGGGCCACCCCGACGATGAACCTGGCCCGGGCGGTGGCCCGCCCGATGGCCGATGTCACCCTCGTCGGGATCGGCGGCGGCGAGATACCGCTGGGGTTCTTCACACAGCCCTACGAAGTCAGCATCGCCACCACCTACTGGGGCAGCCGGGGAGAACTCGTCGAATTGCTGGCCCTGGCCGCGAGCGGGCGCGTCTCCACCGAGCACACCGTCTACCGTCTCGAGGACGGCCCCAAGGCCTATCGCGATCTGCACGACGGCGTGGTGACGGGCCGGGCCGTCGTGGTTCCCTGAGCTGACAGACTGACACCATGTGGGATTTCGAGACCGACCCCGAATACCAGCGCAAGCTCGACTGGGTCGACGAGTTCATGCGCGAGGAACTCGAACCGCTCGACCTCGCCCCGCTGGACCCCTACGACAAGCAGAACCCGCAGCTGATGGCGGTGCTGCGTCCGTTGCAGCAGCAGGTCCGCGATCAGGGTCTGTGGGCGGCACATCTGAGCCCGGATCTGGGCGGGCAGGGCTACGGGCAGGTCAAACTCGCGTTGCTCAACGAGATCGTCGGCCGATCCCGCTGGGCCCCTTCGGTTTTCGGATCCCAAGCCCCGGACTCGGGCAACGCCGAGATCCTGGCACTGTTCGGCACCGAGGCCCAGAAGAAGCGCTATCTGCAACCCCTGCTCGACGGCGAGATCTCGTCCTGCTATTCGATGACCGAACTCCAGGGGGGCTCCGATCCGGGGCTGTTCACCACCTCGGCGGTCCGCGACGGCTCAGGAGACGGAGACTGGGTGATCAACGGCGAGAAGTGGTTCTCCTCCAACGCCCGTTACGCCTCGTTCTTCATCGTGATGGCGGTGACGAATCCGGAGGCTCGCACCCACCAGAAGATGTCGCTGTTCATCGTCCCGGCCGAGACGCCGGGCCTCGAGATCGTGCGCAACGTCGGCGTCGGGGGGGAATCCCCCGACCACGCCTCGCACGGCTATGTCCGCTACACCGATGTCCGGGTCCCCGCCGATCATGTGCTGGGCGGAGAGGGCCAGGCCTTCGCGATCGCCCAGACCCGACTCGGCGGTGGCCGGGTGCACCACGCCATGCGCACGATCGCGTTGGCGCGCAAGGCGTTCGACATGATGTGTGAGCGCGCGGTGTCGCGGCAGACCCGTCACGGACCGCTGGGCGATTTTCAGATGACGAGTGAGAAGATCGCCGACAGCTGGATCCAGATCGAGCAGTTTAGGCTGCTGGTGCTGCGGACCGCCTGGAAGATCGACCGCTACCACGACTACCAGAAGGTGCGCCGCGACATCGCCGCGGTGAAGGTGGCGATGCCCGCGGTGCTGCACGACGTCGTGCAGCGGGCCATGCAACTGCACGGCTCGCTCGGGGTTTCCGACGAGATGCCGTTCGTGAAGATGATGGTCGCCGCGCAATCACTGGCGATCGCCGACGGCCCGACCGAGGTGCACAAGCTCACGGTGGCCCGGCGCACCCTGCGGGAGTACGAACCGGTGGACACCCCGTTCCCCTCGGCGCACCTGCCGACCCGCAAGGAGGCAGCCCGGGCCCGGCTGGCGGCGCTGCTCGAGCATGACGTGGCTGAACTCTAGGAACTTCTCCCGTCCCGGGTGACGGCCTGACCCTCGTGCACCATCGTCGCCAAACGAACCCCGTGGACGTCGTACATGCCCGCTGTCATCACGCCGCGTCCGGTGGCCGCCGCCGGGGAACGTGATTCCAGCAAGTTCCATTCGTCGGCCCGGATTCGCCGGTGGAACCAGGTCGAGGAGTCGGTGGTGGCCGCATGGTGGCTGCGGTCGGTCATCGAGTGGCCGTGTACGGCCAGCACCGGGTCGACGCCGTAAATGTCGGTGACGTAGACGGCGATGCAGGCGTGCAACGACGGATCGTCGCGGAGATCGGCATCGACTCGCCACCACAGCTGGCGGACGAACTCCGTGCCGTCGCCGCTGTCTCGGATGCGGATGTCCACCTCGCCCAACGGAATCGCCGGTGCGGGCCCGATAGGTCCGGTGCGGGCCAATCCGTCGGGGGCGGCGGCGCGCTCGGGGCGATCGGAGTGCTCGGGGCCGGGCGCGGGCACCGCGAACAGGGCGGTGGCGCTGACCAGAAGGCGGTCGTCCTGGCGGGCCAGTACTCGCCGAGATGAGGTGGAGCGTCCGTCGTGGACGCGTTCGACGTCACAGCGCGCGGGCGTTCCGGCGTCACCGCCCCGCAGGAACTGCACGTGCAGTGCGGTCGGTGCGCGATCGGTGCCCACCGTCCGGCAGGCCGCCGCCAGCGACTGGGCGGCCAGCAGGCCGCCGTAGGCCCGCTTGCCGAGCGGGCCGTTGGCGGCGCCGGTGAACACGTCCGCGCCGGCGGGAGCGAGGGTCAGCAGACCGGCCAGCACGCCGGGGTTCATGTACCGAGCCATCGGGCCGGCAGGGTGTCGTTGTCCTGCCCCAAGATGGGGGCTGCCGTCGGTGCGGCGTGCGCGCCGTCGACCGACATCGGCAGGCCCGGCGCCAGATACGGTCCGACCCGCGGTTGGTCCAGACGGGCGAACATCGGGTTGGCGGTCACCCTCGGGCTGGCCGCCACCTCCGCGAAACTCTGGTAGCGCTCCCACAGCACCGAACTCGCGGCGAGTGCGGACGCCGCCTCCTCGGCGGTTCGGGTGCGGAACCACGCGGCGAACAGTCCGTTGAGCACATCGCGGTGTTCGTAGCGCTGACCTTCGTCGTCGAAGTCCGCCCCGATCGCCTCCTGCACTGCGGCAACGGCTTTCGCGGTTCCAGTGAGCGCGGTCAGATCGCGGAAATGGCGGGGGGTCAGCGCCACGACCATGAAGGCGACACCGTCGCGGGAGGTGAAATCGGACCCGTACTGGCCGAAGATCGCGTTACCGAGCCGGGGCCGTTGCTCGCCGTTGACCATCACCTCGGTCAGGAACCCGAGATTGCCGGCGGTGGCCAGCGCGACGTCGTCCAGGGCCAGCCGGATGTGGCCGCCCCGGCCGGTCGCCTCGCGCCGACGCAACGCCGTCAACACCGACAGCGCCGCGTACAACCCACAGCTGACGTCCCAGGCCGGCATCACATGGTTGACCGGGCCGACGTGGTCGGCCGGTCCGGTGACCATCGGGAATCCGGTGGCGGCGTTGACGGTGTAGTCCACCCCGGTGGACCCGTCGGCGCGACCGAGAACCTCGAGCAGGATCAGGTCGGGCCGCAGCGCCTGCAGTGTCGGATAGGAATGCCACTCCCGGCCGGTCGCATTGGTGATCAGGATGCCCGCGTGTGCGATGAGCCTTTGCACCATCTGCTGGTCATGGGGTGAACGCATGTCGACGGTCATCGACCGCTTGCCTTTGTTCAGCCCGGCCCAGTAGATGCTGTCCCCGCTGTCGGCCAGCGGCCAGCGGTGATAGTCGGCCCCGCCGCCCGCCGGATCCACCCGCAACACTTCGGCGCCGAGTTGGGCCAGGGTCATACCGGCGAGCGGCACCGCGACGAAACTCGAGATCTCGACGACACGGACACCGGAGAGCGGTTGCTCGGTGATCGCGTTCACCCGATGAGTATGGCCGTCACTACCCGACGGAGAACGGAACGCCGAGGGTGAACAACCCGAGCAGCAGCAGCGACCAGGCAGCCGCCTGCCAGATCGGCCACACCCCCTCGGCGCGCCACACCCGATAGGTGCGCAGCAGTCCGCCGATGCCGCCGGCGAACAGCACCCCGGGCACCAGGATCGCCGCGAGCAGCGATCCCCAGATCGCGGCTGCGGCGAACGCGGCGCCCGCAAGGACCACCACCACCACGACATAGGTCACTGCGGCGCGGAACTGCTGCGGGTCATGCCAACGCTTTTCCACATCGTTGACGGTGCCCTCGCTGAGGGCTCCGTCATCAACGTCATCTCCAGTCATCGCCATCCCCTCCAGAGTAGGCCCCGCAAGGCCTGCTCTCCGGATACCCGGGGTCTTCTACGGTGAAGCATGCGCATCGTGCTGATCGCCGATACCCACGTACCCAGCCGTGCCCGTGAGCTGTCGCCGTCGCTGTGGTCAGCGGTCGAGGCGGCCGATGTGGTAATCCACGCCGGCGACTGGGTGTGCACCGATCTGCTCGACACGTTCGAGGCACGATCCGCCCGGCTGGTGGCCTGCTGGGGCAACAACGATGGACCGGCATTGCGGGCGCGGCTGCCCGAACGTGCCGACGTGACCCTGGCCGGTCTGCGTTTCACCGTCGTCCACGAGACCGGCTCGACATCTGGCCGCGAGAGCCGGATGGCACGCCGCTATCCCGATACCGACGTCCTGGTGTTCGGTCACAGCCACATCCCCTGGGACAGCGTCACAAGATCGGGACTGCGTTTGCTCAATCCAGGTTCGCCGACCGACCGCCGTCGCCAGCCACACTGCACGTACTAACCGCCCGGGTCGCCGAGGATGCGCTGATCGACGTCCGCCTGCACACGTTGTAGGCGTCGCTACCGATCGACGTGACAGCCCGGACGTGCGCACCCGCGCATTGCGGTTGCTCACTCGCCTCGGCGCGACGCTGGCGGCGGCCTCCCTGATCGCCGCCGCCAGCCCCGAGGGGTAGACGCCCCCGACCGGGGACCTACCGGTTGTCGCGGTTGGCCCGGGCTTGCGAGCCCCGGGCCTTACGGTTGCCCTTGCTGTCGTCGGCAGTGGCGCCCGGGGTGCTCACCGACGAGGCCGCAGAGGGGCTCGACTTCTTCGCGGACCCAGGAGCGACCGCGTTCCGGCCGAAGGCGATGTTGACGCCCGGGCCGTCCTGGCTCACCGTCTGCCCGGTGCTGCCGATGGCGCCGCCGAGCGCCAACACTCCGCGGGTACGGATGACGTTGTCCTCCCCGATGAAGTTGAAGCCGAGGTTCCCGATCCCACCGTCACCCTCGTCGTTGCGGATACTGATGCCGTCGCCGCTGACGTTAGCGATCGCGTTCAGGGTTCCAGCGTTGGCCAGTTCGGCGTTGAGACCCACCAGATTGATGGTCGTCAGACCCACACCCTGGCTGCCGATCTCGCCGGAACCGGCGATATTCACCGCGAGGTTGCCGATACCGAGGGCGCGAACTTCGGTGGCCTCCGGACTGGCCACGGATACCGCGATGTTTCCGATGTTTCCGCTGGTGGCGTTGCCCTGGCCGGCAATGACGGACTGGTTGATGGTGCTGCGTCCGGCGAACGCCAGCGACGCGATGCCGGCGGCGCCGGCGAAGTTGCTGTTGCCCAGGCTGACCGCGAGATTGGCCAGACCGCCCGTCGCCGTCGCGCTGCTCGAGGAGTTACCCCAGGTGAGGGCGGCGCCCAAAATCCCGTCGGCGTGCGCCTCGGCGTTCTCCCCGATGGCGATCGCGATGCTGGTCAGGGTGCTGGTGCAATTGCCGCCCGAGCCGATCCCGAAGAACGACGCGCAGGTCGCGTTGGCGGTCGGAACCGACCCCATGGTCGCGGCGGCCATCGCGCCGGCCGTGGCCGCGCCGATCGCCAGCAACCCGGGGCGCTTCGCGCGTTCGGTGGTGGTGGTGGTCATGTGTGGTTCCTCCCCTGGAAGTCGTGTGAGGCGGTCGCGGGAGTTTCCGGAGCGCCGATCACAAAGTATGAAGGCACCAGCCGGGTCAATGGGGCCGAATGTCTGCATCAGTGATCGCCGCCGCCAGCCCCTAACCGGGAACTACCGGTTGTCGCGGTTGGCCCGGGCTTGCGAGCCCCGGGCCTTACGGTTGCCCTTGCTGTCGTCGGCAGTGGCGCCGGGGGTGCTCACCGACGAGGCCGCAAAGGGGCTCGACTTCTTCGCGGACCCAGGAGCGACCGCGTTCCGGCCGAAGGCGATGTTCACACCCGGGCCGTCCTGGCTCACCGTCTGTCCGGTGCTGCCGATGGCGCCGCCGAGCGCCAACACTCCGCGGGTGCTGATGAGGTTGTTCTCCCCGATGAAGTTGAAGCCGAGGTTCCCGATGCCGCCGTCGCCCTCGTCGTTGCGGATGCTGATGTTGTCGCCGCTGACGTTGGCGATCGCGTTGAGGGTGCCCCTGTTGTTCAGGGAGGCGTCGAGGCCCACCAGGTTGATGGTCGTCAGGCCCACGCCCTGGCTAATGATGGAGCCGGAACCGGCGATATTGACCGCGAGGTTTCCCAGACCGGCGGCAGTGACGGAGGTGCTCTCCGGACTCGCGATCGACACCGCGATATTGCCGACGCTGCCACTGGTGGCATCACCCAGACCGGCGAAGATCATCTGGTTTGTGGTGCTGCGCCCAGCGAATGCCAGCGACGCGATGCCACCGGCATAGGCCAAGTTGCTGTCGCCCAGGCTGACCGCGAGGTTGGCCAGACCGCCCGTCGCTGCTATTGCCCTCGAGGAGTTACCCCAGGTAAGCGCGGCGCCCAAAATCCCTTCGGCGTGCGCTTCGGCGTTCTCCCCGATGGCGATCGCGATGCTGGTCAGGGTGCTGGTGCAATTGCCGCCCGAGCCGATCCCGAAGAACGACGCGCAGGTCGCGTTGGCGGTCGGAACCGACCCCATGGTCGCGGCAGCCATCGCGCCGGCCGTAGCCGCGCCGAGCGCCAGGATCCCGGGGCGCTTGGCCCGCTCAGCGGTGGTGGTGGTCATGTCCGGTTCCTCCCCTGGAAGTCGTGTGAGGCGGTCGCGGGAGTTTCCGGAGCGCCGATCACAAAGTATGAAGGCACCAGCCGGGTCAATAGGGCCGAAAGTCTGTATCAGGGTCCAACCTGTCCGGCGCCGCTCAGCCGCCGACTCAGCCCGGTCGCGCGGACCGCACGCCGCTGCACCGCGGCGCGTACCTGCTCGGCGGTCCCGATCAGCCGAACCTTCTCCCGGGCCCGGGTCACGGCGGTGTAGAGCAGTTCCCGGGTGAGCAGCCGGGAGTCCGACGGCGGCAGCAGCACCGTGATCTCTGCGGACTGGCTGCCCTGGCTCTTGTGAATGGTCATCGCGTGCATGGTCTCGATATCGGAAAGCCGGCCCGTCGCCAGTTCCACCGGGCCGCCGGCCCCGGCCATCACCGCGCGCAGAGCACCGTCGCGCAGCAGCGCGACTCCGGTGTCGCCGTTATAGAGACCTAGCCCATAGTCGTTGGCAGTCACCAACACCGGCCGGCCGGGATACCAGGGTTCCCACAGCGGCATATCGGTCTGCTCGGCCAGCCAGCGCTCGACCTGGCGGTTCCAATAGGCAACACCATAGGGACCGCGGCGGTGCGCGCACAGCAGCCGGTGGCGCCCCAGGGTGCGCAACGCTTCGGCGCCATCGCCCAATATCGCCGCCTCGCGGAGAGTCAGCGCATGGGGCACAACGACTTTCCGCAGGATTCCGGAGGGGTCGCTGCTCGGCACCCATTCGACATTGTCCCCGCCGGCGGCCAACACCTCGAGGGCGGTGTCGGCGTCGCCGACGCGGATCGCCGCCGCCAGCGCGCGGATGGACTCGCCGAAACGGTGTGCGGTCACGAGTCTGGCCACCGGGGATTCCGATACGGCGTCGAGCCCCTCGACCAGATCGGCCAACACCGCGCCGGCTTCCACCGAGGCCAGCTGGTCGGGATCGCCGACCAGGACCAGTCGCGCCTCCGGACGCACCGCCTCCAACAAACGGGCCATCATGGTCAGGGAGACCATCGAGGTCTCGTCGACGACGATCACGTCGTGCGGCAGACGGTTGTCCCGGTTGTGCCGGAACCGCGACGAGGTGTCCGGCAGGCTGCCCAACAGCCGGTGCAACGTGGTGGCCGTCAGTGCGGGAAGACGGTGACGGTCGGCCTCGGCAAGCACCGCGACCTGCTCCCTGACCGCCTCGAGCAACCGGGCGGCGGCCTTGCCCGTCGGGGCGGCCAGCGCGATCCGCAAGCGCGGGCGACCGTCGAGTTCGGCCTGTTCGGCCAGCAGCGCCAGCAGTCGCGCCACCGTCGTCGTCTTTCCGGTACCCGGTCCGCCGGTCAGCACCGTCAACGCCCGGGACAACGCCACCTCGGCGGCGCCGCGTTGTTCGGCGTAGTCGGGCCCGAAGAGCCGGGCAATGTCCGGCGGCGTGCCGGACCGCCGAGCGCGGGCCAGGGCGAGCACATCCTCGGCCACCCGGCATTCCTCGATCCAGTACCGGTCGAGATAGAGCAGACCGGAGTCCAGATGCAGCACCGCCGGTTCGGCGGCCAGCACGCTGGCTGCCACCGCGTCCAGCCACTGCTGCGGGTCCGGCCACGGCAGATCCGGTTCGCCGACCTGAGCGGCCACACCGGCCAGGTCGAGGCAGACCGACCCGCCGCGCACCGCCCGCACCACGAACCCGAGTGCGAGAGCCACGAGTTCGTTGTTCTCCTTGGCCAGCGCGGTGAGGCGTTGGGCCACAAGCACATCGGAGGCGTCAAGCACGCCTGCGGCATTGAACTCGGCCAGCACTCCTGTCGCGGCCACACTGCGGCGCCAATCGGCGGCGTCGGCGATCGGAGCGCTCATGCCGCCTCCCGCCGGCCGTCGAGCAGGTCGGAGATCGCCGTCACCAGCACGGCGGGCGGCTGCCAGCCGAACACCCCCGCCGGGTGACCGTCGGTCACCGGGGTGCCTGGGCCGCACATGCCGCGTACGAACAGGTACAACACTCCGCCGAGGTGGCGACCCGGGTCGTAGCCGGGCAGTCGCCAGCGCAGGAACCTGTGCAGCACAACGCAGTACAGCAGGGCCTGCAGCGGGTAGTCGGAGTGCAACATGGCCTCGGCCATCCTGGCCGGGGTGTAGTCGGCGGCGGTCAGCGGGCGGTCGGTCTCGCCGAGCCAGTTGGTCTTGTAGTCGGCCACCAGGTAGCGGTGCCCCCCCGGAGTCGGGATGCGCAGCACCACATCGAGCGAGCCGCTCAGATAGCCGCGCAGCGACTGGCGGCCCAGCGCGGCATCGGTGAGCCTGTCGGCATAGGAGGCCAACGGATCACCGGCCGGCAGGTGCGCGGCCAGCAACCGCCCAAGGTCGGACAGTCGGATGTCCGGGGCGCTGGTATCCAGGTCGCCCCCGGCAAGGGGGAACTCGAAGTCCATTTCGCACAACCGGTCCGGTAGGCCGATGCGGCGCAGCGTCAGATCGCCGGCCAGCGGACCCAGCGGGGTGTCGTGCATCGGCAACAGCGCCGCGGCCAGGTCCGCGGTGGCCACGTCGACGGGCCACCACGCCGAGTGTTTCTCGATCTGTGCGGACAGTTCGGCCTCCAGGTCCGGTGCCAGCGGATCGGCATGCTCGAGCACCGCGTGCACCAGGCTGCCGAACTTCGCGCCCATCGGAAGATCGGCCATCGGGGAGGGGACCTCGGCCCCGGCGCCCGCTTCCCCTCCGGTCACCGGCCCGGCGCCGAGAGCGATATCGGGGGCCTCGTCGTCGAGTTCGACGACCTCCGGTTCGCTGCTCACCCCGACGCTGTCCTGCGCGGCCCGGACCAGACCCGAGTACGACGTGCGCCGCCAGGCGGTGTCGATACCGCGGTGGAAGTGCCGCACCGCGAGGTTCTCCGGCCGTGCCTCGGCGGGTACCGCGACGATCGGCGCCGGAATGGCAACCTCGACCGTCGGCCCGCCGGCGGCCTCCCACTCGCCGAAAAGGGCGAGGGCCTCGTCGTCGGTGACCGTCTTCGTCGCGCACTGGTCGGGGATCAGCGCCTCGCCGGGGCGACGGCCGCGCAGCAACCGGGACAGTCCGCCGTTGGGCTCATCGCGGGAGGGCGCCCACCACATCACCACCTGGGCCTGCGCCCGGGTCATCGCCACATACATCAACCTGCTGTCGTCCCCGGCGGCCTCCCGGCGGCCCAGAACCTGGACCTCGGCGTAGTCGGGGCTGCCCTTGCCGCCGATGTGCAGGCACCGCTTCTGGTTGTCATGGAACAGGATCTCGTCGCGCTGCTGCACATTGCGGTTGAACGCGAAGGGCAGATACACGATCGGGAACTGCAGGCCTTTGGAGCCGTGCACGGTCATCACCTGCACCGCGGCGGCGTCGCGGTCGAGGCGCCTGTTGTGCTCGATGCCGCTGCGTTCCTCCCGGCGGTCGCGCAGCCAGTCCCGCAGAGCGGGCAGGGTGAGGTGTTCGCGGTGTGCCACCTCCTGGAGCAACTGGGTGACGTGGGCCATGTCGGTCATGTACCGCTCACCGTCGCGGCAGGACAGCGTGCGGTCGGCCATCCCCCGGAGCCGGGCGGCTTCGAACACCGCCGCCACTCCGCAGGAACGGGCGTGATCGGCCCATTCCCGAATGGTCTCCCCGACACTGTCGGTCAGCGAGTCACTCTGGGCGGCAAGGTCTTCGGCGGTATGGCCGAAGAACATCGTGGTGGCGGCCGCACGGACGACGCCGGATCGGTGCGGCTGGTCGAAGGCCTCCAGCAGGGAAAGCCAATCGTCGGCGGCCTCGGAAGCGAACACGTCGGAGTCACCGGTGTAGACCGCGGCGATACCCGCCTCGGTCAACGCGGCGAAGCACACCCGGGCGTCCCGGCGCTTCTCGACGATCACCGCGACGTCCCCGGCGCGCACCCGCTCACCGTCGAAGGTCGCCGGACCCGCCAGCAGAGCGGCGATGTCGGCGGCGAGATCCTGGCCGATGAAGGTGCGCAGGTCGTCGATCGCGATCATCTTGTCGCCGCTCTTACCGAACGCGGCCCTCGGAACCACGCGCAGTCGGAGCGGATCGTTGCAGGGCGCGCCGGCCAACCGGGTACCGGCGTGATGGGCGGCGACATCGTGCACGACGATGCGCGGGTCGCCCAGGCGGGTGCCGCGCAGCACCGCCTGCAGACGGTCGACCAGCGCGCCGTCGCTGCGCCAGTTGGTGCCCATGGTCTGTTTCTCCCCCGCGCAGTCGGCGGCGTCGAGGTAGGTGTGAATGTCACCGCCCCGGAAGGCGTAGATGGCCTGCTTGGGGTCACCGATCAGCACCAGGGTCGAGGTCCCGCTGAACGCCCGGTCGATCACCTGCCACTGCACCGGGTCGG
>SYAB01000358.1 GCA_005787665.1 Actinomycetota bacterium | reverse complement strand
CTTCTCCTACCTCACTCCTGATGCTGCGCCGGCACTCGTGTGCAGGCGCTGGCTCTCGCCGCCGCTGTTTACCTGTCCTGGTCCACCGGCCCCCGCGGTCGGGTGTGTCACCCGCACGCAGCCCCGCAGACGGGCGAAACCCGCGGCGAGGTGGGGACCGGATGCGCCGGTTCCGGCGCTGGTCGGATGTCTCTCGCGAGCCGCCCCCATCGGGTGCGAACCGGGCTCAAGACAACCCGACCAGTATGCCTCAGACCGCTGCCCGAACCAAATCCCGTCGTGCGGTCGCGGTCGGCCCCGCTGCTAATGTGACGTATCAGACACGGCGAGAAACGCCCGCGACCGCGAGAAGCATGCCAAAACCCTTGATCAACCCCCCCAGCCGGACCGCGCCGCCGCGCGCGCCGGAGGCGCCCACCGCGGGTCGGGCGGCGATCTCCGAACCCGTCGTCATCGCGCTCGACCGACACCCCAATCGGGCCTCGGCCCTCGCCGTCTCGGCCGGAGTCGCCGTGCTCTACGCGGTGCTGGGCGTGCTCACCCTCAGACTGGGCCAGACGGCCGGGCTCGCGTCGCCGGTCTGGCCGTCGGCCGGCGTCGCCTTCGCCGCCGCTCTGCGCTGGCGATGGCGCGCCCTGCCAGGGATCTTCCTCGGGTCCTTCGCCGTCAACTCCTACTGGCTGGCGCACCTCGGCGAGCCCCACCCGCGCAGCTGGTTGATCGCCGGCGCAACCGGCATCGGCGCGACTCTCGGAGCCGCGGCCGGCGCAGCCCTGGTTCATCGGTTCGTCGGCCCGATTCGGCGGCTGGACACGCCGCGGGCGGTCATGCTCGTCCTCGCCCTCGGCGGCCTGCTGGCCACCACCATCGCGCCGACCACCAGCGTCGCGGCCCAGCTCGCCGCCGGCATGCCCACCACCGGCGAGGCTGCGTTCACCTGGCTGACCTGGTGGGTCGGCGACGCCATCGGGGTCATCGTCGTCGCACCCCTGGTGCTGATGTCGCTGCCCTCGCAGGACGAATACTGGACCGGGCGCCGCTGGAAGATCGCCGTCCCGTCACTGCTGATTTTCGGCATCCTGATGGCCGCCATCACCCAGAACGTCACGCAGGAACGGAACCGCGTCGCCGGCGCCGTCGAGCAGTTGGGCGAACAGGCCGCCGCCGACCTGGCCGGCAATATCGCGCTACACCAGGAGGTGCTCGAAGGGTTGCGCGGCCTCGTGGACGCCTCCGGACCAGTCACCGCCCGAGAGTTCGACGCCTACACCGACAGCGTTCTCCCCCGGTTCCCCAATCTGGCCGCTCTGTCGTGGAACCCGGTGGTCACCGCCGCGGAACTGCCCGCTTTCCAGGCGCGTCAGCGCGCCCAGCCCGGCCTGGAGAGGTTCACCGTCACCGAACGCGACGCCGACGGTGTCCTGCGACCCGTCGCGCCGCGTGCCGAGTACGTCGTCGTCGCCTATATCGAGCCGATCGCGAGTAACCGCAATGCACTCGGCTTCGACATCTCCTCCAACCCGGCACGCGCCGCCGCCATCGACAAGGCGCGTGACACCGGCGCGCCCGCGGCGACCGGCCCGATCGATCTCGTCCAGGAGTCCGGCACGCAGAAGGGCATGCTGGCGCTCCTACCGGTCTATCAAGGTGGTTCGGATCCGGGCAGCGAGGCGAGCCGGCGCGGGGCGCTGCGCGGCTTCGCCGTCGGCGTCTACCGCCTCGGCGACCTGCTGACCGAGACCTTCCGCGGCCCGTCCTGGGATGGCGTGGAGGTGCAACTCGCCGACGTGAGCAACCGGGCCGAGCCCGTCGTCATCGCCGATCTGCCCGCGCGGATTCCTGCCGCGCCGGATCGACCCGGCACGGCGCCGACGGCCACCCCGCCGCCGCTCGACGTCTACGGACGCAGCTGGGAACTCACGGTGCGTCCCACGAGTGCTGCGTTCACCGACAGCCGCAGCGGTGTGCTGGCGATCCTGATGCTGGCCGCCCTGGCGGTGACCTTCCTGCTCGAGGCGTTCCTGCTCGTCCTGTCCGGGATGGAGTCGCTGGCGCGCCGGTTGATGTCGGAACTGAGCGGCGCGGCCCGCTACGTCACCTCGATACTGCCCGGCGACGTCGACGCCCCAGTCCCGGTCGCGTCGCGCTACATCCCCTCCGACGAGCTCGGCGGGGACAGCTTCGACCATCGCTGGATCGACGAGGACCACCTGATCGTCTACATCTTCGACGTGTCCGGCCACGGCATCGCGCCGGCCATGTTCTCGGTGTCGGTGCACAACCTGCTGCGCTCGGGAACCCTCGACGACGACACGCTGCGCGATCCCGGCAAGGTTCTGACCGAACTCAACCGGCTCTTCCAGATGGACCGGCAGGCCGGCAAGTACTTCACCATCTTCTACGGCGTGTACCAGCCCTCCACCCGCACCCTGCGCTACGCCCGCGCCGGACACCCACCGGCGATCGTCATGACCGACGCGGACTCCGAACCGGTGCTGCTGGCGTCGGGCTCCTTCCCGATCGGGGTCCTGGCCGACACCACCTACGACACCTACGACCACGCGGTGCGGCCCGACAGCACGGTGCTGATCTACAGCGACGGCGCCTTCGAATTGGTGCTGCCCGGCGGGGAGCGCTGGAGCCTCGAGGAATTCATCGACCTGTGCGCCCGCACGGCCCGTACCCCGCTCTGGACCCTCGACGACCTCGTCGCAGAACTGCGGCGTCGATCCGAAACCGGGTCCTTCGACGACGACTGCACCCTGGTCCGGTTCACCCTCGACTGAGGCGGCTCCGTCCGCTCTGCGCGATTTCTGCCGTTTCGGTGATCGGGAGGCCATCTCGATGCATAGCGTGCAGTGATGTACCGAGTCATCCAGTGGGCAACCGGCGGCGTCGGCCGCGCCGCGATCCAAGGCGTGCTGCGCCATCCCGAGCTGACACTGGTGGGCTGCTGGGTGCACAGCGCCGACAAGGAGGGTCGCGATGCCGGTGAACTCGCCGGCGAGGACCCCATCGGCGT
>SYAB01000357.1 GCA_005787665.1 Actinomycetota bacterium | reverse complement strand
TGGATTTTTGTAAATCGCTATAAGGTCGTCGTAGCGCGTTAAAAAATAGCTGCCATCCGGCATAACTTTGATCGGTGCATGCTCGCGTAGCGCACGGTAGACCGGGTAGGGGTCATCATGAAACGCCGTGGTGGCCGATTTGCCGGTTCCGGTGGCCCCGAGCAGCACCACATCCCGCTCCCCCGCCCGGATCCGCCGTTCGAGGTCGTCGATCGCGGCAGGCTGATCGCCCGCCGGTTGGTGCGGGCTGACCACCTCGAACCGGGCACCGGTGCGCACCACGTCCTCGATGGCACGGTACTCGGAGTGGGCGAGTACCGGGCGTTCGGCAGCGAAGGCCATGACACACAGATTAGGCGTGGGCACCGACAGCCGGCGCGGTGCGTCCGAGGTCGTACCCTGATCACCATCCACCCGCCGAAGCATGAAACGTTTGACCTCCTGGCCCGCACCAATACCGACCCCAAGGGGATCGTGCGGGCCGTCGAGGAGTACCGGCTGCAAGCCTGGGGTCTCTACATGGCCCGGCCCACCCCCGGCCGGGTCCAGTTCCACTACCTGGAGTCCTGGTTGCTGCCCTCGCTGGGGCTGCGGGCAAATGTGTTCCACTTCAATCCCGGGTATCACCGCGACCAGGACTACTACCTCGACGTCGGGACGATCACCGTCGGGCTCGACCGCTGGCAGACCGAGGACCATTACCTCGATCTCGTCGTGAGAACCGGCCGCAACACCGAAGTGGTCGACCTCGACGAGCTGCTGGAGGCGCACCGCGCGGGTCTGATCAACGCCGAGACCGCCGAGTCCGCGCTGCGCCGCGCGGTTGCGGCCGTCGACGGCCTGGCGGCGCACGGTTACGACCTGAACGCCTGGTTGGCCGGCAGCGGCATGGAACTGAGCTGGCGATAGGCGTACGCTCGACCTCCGTGAAACGCAGGAGGGTGTCGCCGGCTGTCGGTGCGGCCGTCGCGCTGGCCGCCGTCATGGCGGCGCCCGGTACGGCCAAAGCCGATGACGATGTGCCGCCCGGCGTCGAGCCAAGCGTCGAGGCCGAGGCCGAGCCAGAGGTTCAGCACAACGTGACCTACCGGGCCCTTGTCGACGGGCTCGCCCGCGGCGCCCTGATCACGTACCGGATCAGCGACAGCCAGGTCAACAGTGCGGATCCGGCGATGTTGCCCGGCCGGACCTTCGAGGCCACCGCCGTGCTCAGTGACCCGGCGGAGGCGGGTATGCGGATCTCGATCCAGTGGCCGTACTCGGCGAATCTGCACTGCGAGATCCTGGTCGACGATCAACTGATCGCCCAGGCCGACCAGTTCATCGGCCCGAAGCTCACCCCGGCGCGCGACGATCCGGACTACGGCGCGATGAACTGCGGAGCGCCGTTGAGCAATGCACTCGGCCTGCCGGCGAGCGCAGTACCGGCGCCGCCGCCATTGCCGGGCGACACCTCCGGTGCACCCGCCGTCGACGTACCGGCCACCGATCTGGACGCTCCGGTCAACTGACCGGGTCCGCCGTCCAGCCCGTACCCGCCGCCCACAGCCACGCACCGTGGTAGGCATCCCGGATCCACCGGGCTCCTGATGCATCCCGCTTGGCCGCGAGATAGTCCGCGCGTACCCCGGGGTTGGCGTTGAGCCAGGCGACGAACAGCAGGGCGAAGCGTTGATTGGGCGCACCGTCCACCCTGATGTGGACGTGGGTGGGCCGACCAGGATCAGCTGAGGCGTGAAAACGCTTGGGCCACAGCGATCCACCGGTGTCGTCGTCGAGTGCGGCTTCCGCGGTGACCGCGTCGATGCGCGGGTATCCGGCCGCCAGCAGGTGCTCGGCAAGTTCGTCTGCGGTCTCCGGTCCGGCGACAGTGACCTGGACGTCGATCACATCGCGCGCGTCCATCCCGGTGATCGCGGTCGACCCGATGTGATCGATGCGCAACGCGCGGTGCCCGCAGGCGGTGTTGAGCCGGGCCAGGATGCGCCCGGCCTGTTGCGGCCAGGATGGGTCGGCCGGCACCATCCGGTGCGGTTCGGGGCCCGGCGTGTGGCTACCGAGGTTGTGCGCGAAGGGCAGGATCCGGTGGTACCACAGATCGCGCGCCTGCTCGACGATCCGCCCCTGGCTGCCCGAGTTGTCCAGCCATACGTCGGCGACCCGGCGCCGCTGCTCCTCGGTGGCTTGGGCGGCGATACGGGCCCGGGCGTCGGCCTCACTGAATCCGCGGTGGTCGATGAGCCGCCGGACCCGGACTTCGGGATCGGCGTCGACGATCACCACCAACGGGAACATCGGCGCCATCTGAGACTCCACCAGCAGCGGAATATCCTCGACGATCACAGCATCCTCGGCGGCTGCCGCGATCAATTCGGAGCGGCGATGCGCCACCAATGGGTGGACGATCCCGTTGAGGGTTTGGCGCTTGTTCTCGTCGCTGAACGCGATCGCGGCCAGTGCCGGCCGGTCCAGCGCCCCGTCGGGACGCAGGATCTGCGAACCGAACGATTCGACGAGCTTGGTCAACCCGGTTGTCCCCGGTTCGACGACCTCGCGGGCGATGATGTCCCCATCGACAACGATGCCGCCACATTCTGAGA
>SYAB01000356.1 GCA_005787665.1 Actinomycetota bacterium | reverse complement strand
CGGCGATATCGGCACCAGCCCGATCTACACGGTCCAGACGTTGTTCAACCCCGCTGACCCGCATCCCGTCCCGATCAGCCGGGCCAACGTCTACGGGGTGGTGTCGCTGATCTTCTGGTCGGTGATGACCATCGTGACCCTGACCTACGTCGTGCTGGTGATGCGGGCCGACAATGACGGCGAGGGCGGGGTGATGGCACTGATCACCCTGGTCCGACGGCTGGGCGGCTCCTCGGATCGCCGGGTTGTCGGGGCGCTCGCAACCCTGGGGATCCTCGGTGCGGCGTTGTTTTTCGGGGACAGCATGATCACCCCGGCGATATCGGTGCTGTCCGCGGTCGAGGGCCTGAAGGTGATCGACCCGGAGTTGGCCGACTTCGTGGTGCCCATCACCGTCGCCATCATCATCGGCCTGTTTTCGGTGCAACGCCATGGCACCGCGGTGGTCGGCCGGTTCTTCGGCCCGGTGATGGTGGTCTGGTTCGTCGTGATCGCGATCCTCGGCGTGCGCGGCATCTCCGGGCACCCGCAGATCCTGCGCGCGCTCTCCCCGGTCTATGCGCTGGAGTTCATGACAGGGCACTTTCACATCGCGTTCTTCGCTCTGGCGGCGGTCGTGCTGGCGGTCACCGGCGCCGAAGCCCTCTACGCCGATATGGGTCATTTCGGCCGGGCCCCGATCGTTCTCGCCTGGCTCGCTCTGGTGCTTCCCGCCCTGGTGCTCAACTATTTGGGGCAGGGCGCGTTACTGCTCGGCGACGAGAGCATGGTCAGCGCACCGTTCTTCATGCTGATCCCGGACTGGGCGCAGATCCCGATGGTCGCGTTGTCCACCGCCGCGACGGTGATCGCCTCGCAGTCGGTGATCACCGGGGCGTACTCGGTGGCCTCCCAGGCCGCCCAACTGGGCTATCTGCCACGGTTGCGGATCGCGCACACCTCGGCGTCGTCGATCGGTCAGATCTATGTGCCGTGGATCAACGGTTTGCTGATGGTGGCGGTCATCGTTCTGGTGCTGGCGTTCCGGAGCTCGGCCGCTCTCGGATACGCCTACGGCATGGCGGTGACCGGCACCATCACCATCACCACCATGCTGTTTCTCTACGTTGCCCGAGTCCGCTGGCGAACTCCGCTGTGGCTGTTGATCATCGGTGGTGGGGCTCTGCTCACGGTGGACCTGTTGTTCCTCGCCGCGAACTTCACCAAGCTGCTGCACGGCGCGTGGCTTCCGCTGCTGATCGGGTTGCTGGCGTTCACCGTGATGACCACCTGGCAGCGGGGCGGGGCGATCGCCTTCGCGGCCCGGGAGAAGGCGGCGGGGCCGTTGCCGGACTTCATCCGCGACCTCGGCGATCGCACGCCGCCGGTTCAGCGCCTGCCCGGCACCGCGGTGTTCATGCATCGGGGGAAGATCGCCACACCGCTGTCCATGCGCGCCAACGTCGACCGGATCCACGTTCTCCAGCAGCGCGTGGTGATCGTCTCGGTCGATACCGTCCCGGTGCCTCGGGTGTCCGAGACGGAACGGGTCACCGTCACCGAGATGGGAAGCCCGGACGACGGAATCCGTTACGTGGTAACCCACTTCGGTTATATGGAACAACCGGACGTCCCCGGTGCGCTACGACTCGTGGAACCGCCGGTCGATGTGGACCACGCCGCCTATTTCCTGTCCAACATCAACCTGCACGCCGGACCGGATCCCACCATGGCGCAGTGGCGCAAGCGCCTGTTCATCGCGATCTCGCGGATGACCTCGGATGCCGCGTACTTCGGGCTGCCGGCGGATCGCACCGTGATCATCGGCGCGCGGATAGAAATCTAGGCCCACCATTTCCCGCGAGCAGACGCGCCAGTCCGTCGTTGGCGGCGTGTCGCGGGCATTTCGTGTCTGCTCGCGGGGAAAGGCGGGGAGAGTGGGGTGATGGCGGAGACCACCACCTGTGTGATCGCCGGCGGGGGACCGGCGGGGATGGTGCTGGGGCTCCTGCTGGCCCGGGCCGGCATCGAGGTGACCCTGCTGGAGAAGCACGCCGACTTCCTGCGTGACTTCCGCGGCGACACCGTGCATCCCAGCACTCTGCAACTGCTCGACGATCTCGGGCTCTGGAAGAGTTTCAGCGCCCTACCGCACAGCCGCATCGACCATCTCGAGGTGGCGGCCGATGGCGGCGAGGTCACCCTCGTCGACTTCCGGCGACTGCGTCAGCCGCACCCCTACATCGCGATGGTCCCGCAGTGGGATCTGCTCACCCTGCTGGCCGAGGCCGCCGAAGCCGAGCCGACGTTCACCCTGCGGATGAGCCACGAGGTGACCGGCCTGCTGCGCGACGGCGAGAAGGTGACCGGCGTGCGCTACACCGGTCCGGACGGCACCGGCGAACTGATGGCCGACCTGACAGTGGCCTGCGACGGCCGCGGTTCGACGGTGCGCGGCGAATCCGGACTGGCAGTGCGCGAATGGCCGGTGCCGTTCGATGTCTGGTGGTTCCGCCTGCCCCGGGACATGGATACCCAGTACACCCTCATCCCGCGCAGCGTGCCCGGGCGGCTGGCGATCATGATCCCGCGGGAGGGCTATTTCCAGATCGCCTACCTCATCACCAAGGGCAGCGATGCCGCGCTGCGGGCCCGAGGTCTGGCGGCATTCAAAGCCGTTCTGGCCGAATTGATTCCGGAAGGCCAGATCGACGCGCTGCAGTCCTGGGACGATGTCAAACTGCTCGATGTTCGACTCAACCGGCTCAAGCGCTGGCACACCGGCGGGCTGCTGTGT
>SYAB01000355.1 GCA_005787665.1 Actinomycetota bacterium | reverse complement strand
GCGGCGCACGACACCTCCTCCTCGACCATGACGACCATGGCCTACCACCTGGCCGCCAATCCCGAGTGGCAGGACCGGCTCCGCGAGGAGGGCGAGCGGATCGGCGACGGACCGCTGGATATCGACTCCCTGGACAAACTGGAAACCTTCGACCTGGTGATCAAGGAGTGTCTGCGGATGGTCACCCCGCTGCCGTTCAACGTCCGCCGCGCGGTCCGGGACACCTCGATCCAGGGCCACTACATTCCCGCCGGCACCAATATCAACCTCTGGCCGGGCATGAACCACATGCTGCCGGAGTTGTGGGACGCGCCGGAACGCTTCGATCCGTCCCGATTCGCCGAGCCGCGCTCGGAACACAAACGCCACCGCTACGCCTTCGCCCCGTTCGGCGGTGGCGCCCACAAATGCATCGGCCTGGTGTTCGGCCAGTTGGAGATCAAGGCCGTCATGCACCGCGTGCTGCGCAACTACCGCCTCGAGTTGCCGCACCCGGGCTACACGCCGAAATACGACTTCGCGGGTATGCCGATTCCGATCGACGGCCTGAACCTCGTGCTGCGGCCGCTGCGCTGAGCCTCAGGCCAGCGACAGGAAGAGCTTCTCCAACTCGGCCTCGGTCATCGGGGCCTTCCCGTCGGCGCCCTCGCCCAGGACGCACTCCCGCAGCCCCGTCGCCACGATCTTGAACCCCGCCCGATCCAGCGCGCGCGACACCGCGGCGAGTTGGGTGACGACGTCCTTGCACTCGCGGCCGGTCTCGATCATCGAGATCACCCCGGCGAGCTGACCCTGGGCGCGGCGCAGCCGGTTGAGGACATCGGTGATTGCGGTGTCGTCGCCGACCATGGGGCCTCCTTAGTGCTTGACCTCTGCGAGTGTACCCGCCGGGGTATCTCCCGACCGCCGGCCGCGCAGGTGGTAGACCGCGGCGGCCACGACGGTCAGTACCGCCATCGCGATGCCGATCGCGGGGTGGGCCTCCTCGAACAGGATCACCGAGGACATCACCAGGACGAACCAGCCGAACGCCTTGCGCAGCGAATCGGGGTTGATCAACGCGGTCAGTCGTGCACCGATCAGGGCGCCCACCACCGCGGCCACGGTGACCATCCCGGCGAGCTTCCAGTCGATGGTGACGCTGCTGAGGTAGCCGGCGAAGCCGGCGAAGGACTTCATCGCGATGACCACCAGCGAGGTGCCGACCGCAATCGGCATCGGCAACCCGCCCAGCAGTGCCAGGGCGGGCACCACCAGGAATCCGCCGCCGGCGCCCACCAGGCCGGTGACCAGGCCGACGACCAGTCCCTCGAGGATCACCTTCGGGACCGGGATGCGGTGGTGCGGGTCGGCCGGGCCGACGTCCTTGCGTCCGCGCAGCATGGCGATGGCGGTCGCGATCATCATCAGGGCGAATCCGATCAGCAGCACGCTGCCCGGGATGAACCGGGCGAGCAACCCTCCCCCGTAGGCACCGGCCATGCCGGCCATCCCGAAGATCAGGCCGGTCCGCCACTGCACCCGGCCGGCCCGGGCGTGCGAGACAGCGGCGACCGCACTCGTGGTGCCCACGACGAGCAGCGACGTGGCGATGGCCTGTTTGGCGTCCATCCCCGCGACATAGGCCAGCAGTGGCACGGTCAGGATCGACCCGCCGCCACCCAGAAGGCCCAGCGAGATCCCGACCAGTACCGCCAGTGCGACGGTCAAGGCGATCATCGCCGTCACTTCCCGGTCCGGCCGGAGCCGACGAGTTGGGCGACCACCGACTCGGCGTCGCAGCGCGGTCCGCGGTTGTAGGGAAGTTTCGCCAGCATCATCCCCATCAGGCAGGTGTTGGTGACCGCGGTGATACTCAGGCCCGCTCCCATCGCGAAGGCCACCCACTTCAGCCCGGGCACCAGGATGCTGGCGAGGATGCTCAGGGCGACGATCGTCCCGGCCACGAAACGGACCTGACGCTGCAGGTCCCACCGACTGGCGCCGCGATTGACCACAAACCCGCCGGCCTCCCACGCGCTGATGCCGCCGTCGAGGATGTGCACGTTGGCCAGGCCGGCCTGGCCCAGGGTCTGCTCGGCCTGAGCGGCGCGTTGCCCGGAGTGGCAGACCAGAACGACCTGCTCGTCGAGGTGGGCGCGAATCTCGTCGCGGTGCTCCCGGAGCAGATCCAGCGGAACGTTGTAGGCGCCCTGGATGTGGACGGTCGCAAACTCGCCGGGAGTGCGCACGTCGATGATCCGCGGCGGGGTGGGCGAGGACAGCAGGACGCTGAGTTCAGCGGCCTGCAGGATGGCGGGTGTCGGCATTCGGCGCTCCATCGTCAGATACCCTCAGGGGTATGTTGCCTTCCATGATAGACATACCCGGAGGGGTACTGGCAAGATGGGAATAGAAATACCCCCAGGGGTACTTGATGAGAGTGATCCCCGATCCATTCCGAAAGGACATCGCATGACCACCGTCGAGTTGACCACCGCAGACTTCGAGTCCACCGTCACCGGCAGTCCGATCGTGCTCGTCGACTTCTGGGCGTCCTGGTGCGGCCCGTGTCGCGCCTTCGCCCCGGTCTTCGAGTCCTCGTCGGCGGAGCACCCCGACGTGGTGCATGCCAAGGTCAACACCGAAGTCGAGCAGCAATTGGCCGCGACCCTGCAGATTCGGTCGATCCCGACGATCATGGCCTTCCGCGACGGCATCCTGCTCTTCTCCCAGCCCGGCGCCCTGCCCGGCGCAGCGCTGGAGGAACTGATCACCAAGATCAAGGACCTGGACATGGATGACGTCCGGGCCCAGATCGCCGCCGGCGCGGCCGAATCCACCTCCGCCTGAACACCTCCGCCTAGACTCTCGAGACGAGGAGAAAACCATGTGCTATCCCGTTGAATGTCCGCGATGCCACAAGACCACCTGGGCCGGCTGCGGCGAGCACGTCGATCAGGTGATGCGCGACGTGCCCGTCACCGCGCAGTGCACCTGTAACACCCAGCGCTGACCCCGCGAGCAGACGCAAAATACTCCGCACGACCGGCGTGTCGGAGTATTTGGCGTCTGCTCGCCAGGGGGCCTCAGCCGAAGGGGTGCCGGCCTTCAGCGACCGCCGTGCCGAGCGCCATCAGGGTCACCGCCGACTCGTGCAGCCGCATACCCGCCTCGCGGGTCGCCCGTCCGGCGAGATAGCGCGCCCAGGTGCCCTCGATCACCACGCCGAGTTTGAGACAGGCCAGCGCCAGATACCAGTCCAGGTGCTCGGTGCGCGGCCCGCCCGCGCCCTCGTATGCCGCCACGAGTTCGGCCCGCGACGCCAGGCCGCCCAGTTCGGCAAGGTATCCGGCGGAGCCCAGCGGATTGGGCTCGATCGGCCAGCACACCAGCATCCAGCCCAGGTCCAGCAGCGGGTCCCCGATGGTGCACATCTCCCAGTCGACGAACGCCGCGACCTCGGGCGTCTCCCGCCGCAGCATGGTGTTGTTGAGGTGGATGTCGCCGTGCACGATTCCGGGTTCGTAGCCGGTCGGCGCCTCGGCCTCCAGCCAGTCGCAGAGTTCGTCGACACCGGGCAGCGAGTCATGCGGGTAACCGTCCTGGGCGCGGTAGGCCGCCACCGAGGCGCGCCATTGCGGCACTTGGCGGTCCAGGAACGAGCCCGGGCGCTTCCAGTCCTCCAGCGCGCTGCCCCGCCACCCCGCCTGCCCCAGCCGGGCGACGTCGGCCGCGTAGTTCAGCCCGACCCGGTGGCGCATCGCCGGATCGCGCACGTAGGCCGGGGCGATCTCGTTGCCCGGGTTGAATCCGTCGACCTCCTCCATCAGGTAGAACACCACCCCGAGCACCTCGAGGTCCGCACAGGCGGCGACGATCGCCGGGTGCGGCACCGGGCTGCCCGCCAGGGTGCGTAACACGGCGATCTCGCGCTGCATGGTGCGGTCGCTGTTGGGACGCGGATGCGGGGGTGGGCGCCGCAGCACCAGACGCCGCCCGTCGACGCGCAGCCGCACCACCACGTTCTGGCTGCCGCCGGCCAGGGGCACCACATCGGTGACGTCCGAGCCCAGTCCTTCCGAACGCACCCACGCCGTCAGGGCGGCGACGGCTGTGTCGTCGAGCGTCCCGGTGACACCGGGCACCATCGGCTCGGCCAACGCTCAGCAGATCCGCGGAAGTTGTTCACCCAGTTCGCGTTCCACCACCCGGGTGGTGCCGAACGGCGTGCGGACCACCACCATGCCCGGATGCTCGCCGACAGCCCGCCCGATGACGGCGGCATCGGCGCCCTCCGGGCGTGCGCGCATCGCGGCCAGGACCGCCTCGGTGTGGGCCGGGTCGACGAAAGCAACCATCTTCCCCTCGTTGGCCACCTGCATCGGGTCCAGTCCGAGGACGCCGCAGGCCGAGGCGACCGTCTCGGGAATCGGAACGGCCCGTTCGTCGATCTCGACGCCCACTCCGGCGGCACGGGCGATCTCGACGGTGGCGGCGATCAGACCGCCCCGGGTCGGATCGCGAAGCGCGTGAACGGCATTCGGATCTCCCACCGACCCGAGCATGGCCGCGACGAGCCGGTGCAGCGGGGCGCTGTCGGTGGTGACCGTGGTGCCGAAGTCGATCCCCTCCCGCACGCTCATGATCGCCACGCCATGCTCACCGATGGGACCCGAGACGATGATGTCGTCACCGGGCCGGGCCTGTTCCGGACCGATACGAACGTGGTCCGGAATCACCCCCACCCCGGCGGTGTTGACGAAAAGCCCGTCGGCGCCCCCGCGTCCGACGACCTTGGTGTCACCGGTGACGATATCCACGCCGGCGTCGGCCGCCGCCTTGCCCATCGCCTGGGCGACCGCACCGAGCACGTCGAGCTCCAGGCCCTCCTCGAGGATGAAGCCGGCCGTCAGCCCCAACGGCTGCGCGCCGCTGCAGGCCAGGTCGTTGATGGTGCCGTTGACCGCAAGATCGCCGATGTTGCCGCCGGGAAAGAACAACGGGTTCACCACGTAGGAGTCGGTGGTCAGCGCGATGCGCCCGCCCGGCACCGCGAGCACCGCGGAGTCGCGGCCGGGCGCGCCGGCGGTGCCGAACGCGGGCAGGAAGAGGTGCTCGATGAGTTCCTCGGAGAGCACCCCGCCACCGCCGTGACCCAGCACGATGCGCTTGGTCTCGCGCAACGGCAGGGGGCACACCCAGTTGGCGGGATCGACGTGACCGCCCTCAGACATTCGCCGCGGATTCCAACCGCCGGAACTGGTAGTACGCCGCGCAAGCGCCCTCGCTGGACACCATGGTGGCGCCCAGCGGGTTTCGCGGAGTGCAGGCGGTACCGAATGACGGGCACTGATGGGGTTTGATCAGACCCTGCAGCACCTCCCCGGCATGACACAGGTCGGACTCCTGCACCTGCAGATGACCCACCCCGAAACGGCGTTCGGCGTCGAACTCCGCGTAGCGCGGCGACAGCGTCCAGCCGGATCGCGGAATCATCCCGATCCCGCGCCACTGCCGGTCGGTGACGACGAAGACGTCGGCGAGAGCCTGCTGGGCGACGGTGTTGCCGGCTGAAGTCACCGCCCGCGGATAGGCGTTACGCAACTCGGCGGTGCCCGCCTCCAACTGCTCGACGACCTGGCGCACACCTTCCAGCACGTCCAGTGGCTCGAACCCGGTCACCACGATCGGCACACCGAACTCGGCGACCAGTGGCTCGTACTCGGCGGTCCCCATCACACTGCACACGTGGCCGGCGGCCAGGAACCCCTGGACGCGGTTGGCCGGCGAACTCAGGATGGCCGTCATCGCCGGCGGAACCAGCACGTGGGACACCAGCACCGAGAAGTTGGTCAGTCCGAGGCGCTGGGCGTGCAACACCGACATGGCGTTGGCGGGCGCGGTGGTCTCGAACCCGACGCCGAAGAACACCACCTGCTTGTCCGGGTTGTCGGCGGCGATCCGGGTGGCATCCAACGGGGAGTAGACGATGCGGACGTCGCCGCCGCGGGCCCGTACGCCGAACAGGTCGGCGCTGCTGCCGGGGACGCGCAACATGTCGCCGAAGGAGCAGAAGATGACATCGTCGCGGGCGGCGATCTC
>SYAB01000354.1 GCA_005787665.1 Actinomycetota bacterium | reverse complement strand
GGGGCCGGTGCAGCCGGTGTCGCCTGGGCCGGGGCGGCGGTGGGCGCCGGCCCAGACGCCGGCGCAGGGGCCTGGGCCGGGGCGGGCGGCGGGGTCGCGAGTTGTCCGTTGCCGGCGCTGACCGCCTGCGCGGTCGTCGGCTCGGGCCGGTAGTCGACGAGGAACTCGTGCCAGCTCGGGTCCACCGAGGAAGGGTCGTCGCGGAACTTGCGGTACATCTCCTCGACCAGCCATTCGTTCTGGCCGAAAGGTGAACTCGAACTGCTCACGGAGTCACTCGCCTCGATTCTTCTGCCCTCGTTGGTCCCGGCATGAGAAAGGCTATCGCTTCGAGGGTGATCCGGGAGCAGGTCAGGCGCATGCCGGGCGGGGGCGGACCGCTACTGCGCCTCCTCGATCGCGGGCAGGTCGTCCCCGACCGCGGGCAGCAGATGCAGGGTCACCGGCCAGCGGGCGGGGGCCGGCCCGAATGCCTTGTGCGAGTTCTCGACGATCTTCTTGCCCATCAGCCGGTTCCCGCCGCCGCCGACGGCTGCGCCGATGCCCACTGGGAGCATCTTGCCGAACGCCATCGCGGTGCGTTTGACGGTGTACTTCTTGACGAAATAGTGCATCAGTTTGGTGTTGAGCTGGGAGACCACGGGCAGCGGCAGCAGTTCGGCCTCGGACAGCCAGGCTCCGCTGGTGCGGCCGGGGCCGAGCAGGTCCTTCACGGCGCCCTTGCTGTCGTCCTCGCCCACCAGGACGGTGAGCACCAGGGTGCGGCGGCGCTCCCGCTCCTCGAGCGGAATGCCGTGCACTTCGGCGACCGCCAGGACGAACGCCGCGGTGGCCTCCAGGAACAGCACGGTCTCGCCCGCCACCGCCGACAGGGCGGCCAGGGTACCGATACCGGGGAACGCGGCTGCCGATCCGACGGCGGCTCCACTGGCCATCACCGCGGCCAGGTAGTGCTTCTCCAGACGGGTGATGATCTGGGCCGGCGTTTCTTCCGGATGGGACCGGCGCAACCTGGCGACATAGGCGCGGACGGCGGGAGCCTGCAGCCTGGTGCTGGACTCCAGCACATGGGAGAGCAGCTTCGCCGACATCCCGGCGTCCTCGGGGCGGGCGGGCACATTCTGCGGCTGCTCCGACTTCTTACGGCGGAGTCTCATGGCCATGCCTTCCTCTAGAGCCGGTATGCCGGCGTCCTGCCGGGGTGCCGGTATGCCGGCGTCCTGCCGGGGTCAAGCCAGGCTAACGAACAGAGCCCGGCTTGAGTGCCCCGCTCACTGCGCGCCGGCATCCGGGTAGCGCAGCACCGCGCCGATCCCGTCGGCGGGGCTGATCCGCTCATCGGTGCGCACCAGCGTTGCGCCGATGGACACCGCCAGCAGCGGAAGCGCCTCGTCGGCCCGCAACACCCGATCCGGGGAGCCGCCCTGCGCCGAGACCGTCTCGACGTCCGGACCGATGACCATCAGCGTGTCGTGGTCGGCAACCACGGTCGCGTCGCCGAGTTCGCCGATGATCAGGGTGTCCACCGCGCCGTCCCGCAGCGCCGCCGTCACCGCGGCCAGACCGTCGACAGCGAGCCCGGCGCCGTGCCCGGCGGCGAAGCGCTGGGCTGCCTCGTCGATTGCGGCCAAGCGGCGCCGCAGGAACTCCTGCCCGATCTCGTGGCGCACCTCGGCCGGATCGGTGCCTCCGGTGCGCCCGCCGCCCTGAAGCGCCACCGCCTTCCCGGCGACCCGTTCGGGCAGTTCGGTCATCAGTTCGGCACGCGCGTCCCCGGTGAGGAAGACCACCTCGGCGCCGGTCTCGTCGACCAGTCGGGTGACCCGGTCGGCGACCTCGCGCAGGTTCTTGCGAACAGCTTCGTCGACGCGGCCTTGCGGACCGCCGTAGCCGGCGGTCTCGGCTTTGTGCGCCTTGTGCACCGGGCGCCCGGAGCCGTCCACGGACTCGGAGCGAACGCGCCCGCCCGAGTGCACGGCGATGTCGGCGCCGGTATGGTCCACCGCCACCAGGAGGTAGGAGGTGTGCAACATGCCGTGCTCCACCACCGGTACCAGGTAGGGAAGCTCGGAGACCCGCAGTACGGTCATGGCCGGCCCGCGGATGAGATGCTCGTCGAGCACGATCGTCGTTCCCGCGGCGATCACGCCGCGGCCGCTACGGCCCACCGGTGGGCGCGCCGAACGCACCGCCTGGTCGATCGCCTCGATGACCGCGGGACCGACGGATTGCTCCTCGAGCCGCTTGCGCACATCGCGGAGTCGGGAGTCCAGCTGGGCGGCCGCGTCGGCGGTGTCGTGGGAGTCGTCGAAATAGATCGATACGAACGGCCCGTTCGCGTCGAGCAGTCCTCGAAATCGTTCCGCGTGCATGGTGTCCCTCCCCGGTGGTTTCTGATAGTCCTCCCTGTCGCTCCACGCTAGTGGGGGCACCCGCCCCGACGCCGCCGGGGTGGATGCTGGAAGCATCGGTCCATGACCACGGAGCCCTCGACCACGACGTCGTCCCGGCAGCCGGTCAACCCGTGGAACGCGCTATGGGCCATGCTGTTCGGATTTTTCATGATCCTGGTCGACTCCACCATCGTTCCGGTGGCCAACCCGATCATCATGACCGCGTTGAACATCACCGACTACGACATCGTCATCTGGGTGACCAGCGCTTACCTGTTGGCTTTCGCGGTGCCGCTGCTGCTGTCCGGCCGGCTCGGCGACCGGTTCGGGCCGAAGAACCTCTACATCGCCGGACTGGTGGTCTTCACCCTGGGGTCGCTGTGGTGCGGTCTGTCCGGATCGGTCGGCATGCTGATCGCCGCCAGGGTGGTCCAGGGCATCGGCGCGGCCCTGCTGACCCCGCAGACACTGTCGGTGATCACCCGGATCTTCCCCCCCGAACGCCGTGGTGTGGCCCTGAGCGTGTGGGGGGCCACCGCTGGGGTGGCCACCCTGGTCGGACCCCTGGCCGGCGGCATCCTGGTCGACCGCTTCGGCTGGCCCTCGATCTTCTTCGTCAACCTGCCGGTCGGCGTCATCGGCGTGGTGCTGGCAGTGCGGCTGATCCCGGTGCTGGAGACCCACCGCCACCGTTTCGACGTTCTCGGTGTCGCGCTGTCGGGCGCCGGGTTGTTCCTCATCGTGTTCGGTCTGCAGGAGGGGCAGACGTTTCGCTGGCAGCCGTGGGTATGGGTGGCGATCGCCGCCGGGACCGCACTGATGGGGTTGTTCGTGTACTGGCAGTCCATCAATCGCAACGAACCGCTGATCCCGCTGGAGGTCTTCCGGGATCGCGACTTCAGCCTGGCCGGTCTGGGTGTCGCGGTGATCGCCTTCTCCTCGACGGCGATGATTCTTCCGCTGATGTTTTATGCGCAGGCGGTCTGCGGCCTCAGCCCGACGCGCGCGGCACTATTGACCGCTCCGATGGCCGTTGCGACCGGCGTGCTCGCGCCCTTCGTCGGCCGGCTGGTGGATCGGGCGCATCCGCGTCCGATCGTCGGGTTCGGCTTTCTGATGTTCGCGGTCGCGCTGCTATGGCTTGCCGTCGACATGACGCCGAGCACTCCGATCTGGCGGTTGCTGGTGCCGCTGACAGCGATGGGAGCGGGGATGGCGTTCATCTGGGCCCCGTTGGGCGCCACGGCGACCCGCAACCTGCCCGCCCGACTGGCCGGCGCAGGGTCGGGGGTCTACAACACCACTCGGCAGGTCGGCGCGGTCCTGGGCAGCGCGAGCATGGCGGCCCTGATGTCCGCGCGCATCACCGCCGAGATGCCCTCCGGGCCGGCCGGATCCGCGTCGCACGGCGAGTCGGACGTGATGGCCCTGCCGCCGGCATTGCACGAGCCGTTCGCCGCGGCGATGTCGCAGTCGATGCTGCTGCCGGGGCTGGCCGCGTTTCTGGGTGTGCTGGCCGCCTTGTTCCTGGTCGGATCGTCACGGTCCATCGTCGTGCCGCAGCAGAGTTCGGACTCCGTCAGTCGAACAGCACCGCCGGATTGAGGTACCCGCTCGGGTCGAAGGCGGCCTTGATGGTGCGCATTGCGGCGATGTCGGCGGGTGTGCGCGACATCGACAGGTAGCCGCGCTTGCGGCTGCCCACGCCGTGCTCGGAACTGACGTTGCCGTGGTGTGTCGCGATGAGTTCCATCATGGCGGGGTAGATCCGCGTCTCCTGCTCGGCGCCGCAGCGCAGTACGTTGAGGTGCAGGTTGCCCTCACCGATGTGGCCGAAGAGTACCGGGACGGCATCGGGTGCGCACTCGGCCACCAGTCTCGTCGCATCTGCGGCGAAGCCGGCGACCGCCGAAAGGGGCAGGGAGACATCGAATTTGAGCGGCACCCCGAACAGGGTCGTCACTTCGGCCATCGACTCCCGCAGTTGCCACAGGCGCGCCTGTGCGACCGGGTCCAGGCCCACCGCGGGCTGACCGGGCATCGGCAACCCGGCCAGTGCGCCGCCCAGCCGATCGGTCGGGTCGGTGTCGTCGGCCACCTCGACCAGCAGCAGCCAGTCTCCGGTGGTCGGCGGCGCAAGGTCCAGGTGCTCCGCGGCCAGCGCGGCCCCGCGACCGTCGAGCAGTTCCAGCGCGGCGATGCCCGGCAGGTCGCGCAGCAGACGCCCGGCCGACACCAGTTCCTGTAGGTTCTCGAACCCGCACACCGCGGTCACCCGGTGCGCGGGGCGCGGATGCAGACCCAGGTCGATCGACGTGATCACCCCGAGGGTCCCCTCCGAACCGACGAACAGCCCGGGCAGGTCATAGCCGGTGTTGTCCGAGCGCACGGCGGGGTGCCGGCGCAGGATCGACCCGTCGGGCAGCGCGACGGCGAGGCCGAGCACCTGCTCGGCCATCGAGCCGTACCGGATGGTGCGTAGTCCACCGGCGTTGGTGGCGGCCATCCCGCCGATGGTGGCGGTGTCCCGGGCGGCCAGATCCACCCCGAACAGTAGGCCCGAAGCCGCCGCCGTGCGCTGAACGGTGGCCAGGCTCACCCCCGCCCCCACCCGGACCCGCCGTTCGAGCGGGTCGAGGGGCCCGGTCGCGGTGAGCCGTTCGGTGGACAGCAGCACATCGCCGTATTCGGGCACCGCACCGGCCACCAGAGAGGTGCGGCCACCCTGCACCGTCACCGGCACCCCGGCGTCCCGGCAGGCCGCCAGCACCGCGGCGACCTGGCCGGTGTCGGCCGGCCGGACCAGGGCGCCGGCGCTGCCCCGGTAGCGGCCCGTCCAATCCACGCTGCGGGAGGCCAGCAGGTCGGCGTCGATGCTCAGATGCGATGGACCGACGACCTCGGCCAGCCGTGCGAGCAGTGCGTCGCTCACCGGACGGGCGTTCACGGTTGCGCGGAGAGGAAGATGAACGTCGCCAGCAGGACCAGGTGCACCATGCCCTGCAATGCCAGGGCGCGGCCCTGCGCCAGGGTCAGCACCGAGACGATCACCGAGATGGTCAGCAGGACGATCTGCGTCGGCTCCAGGCCGAGGGCCAGCGGCCCCGGCAGCCAGATCGCCGCGATGGCGATGACCGGGATGGTCAGGCCGATCGAGGCCATGGCCGACCCGTAGGCCAGATTCAGACTGATCTGTACTCGGTCCCGGCGGGCGTTGTTGACCGCCGCGATGGTCTCCGGAGCCAGCACCATCAGGGCGATGACCACGCCGACCACCGGGTAGGGCAGGCCCAGCCCGGTTACCACCTCCTCGATGGTGGGGGAGAGCAGCTTGGCCAGCCCGACCACCGCGACCAGGGCGGCCAACAGCAACCCGAGACTCAGCGCGGCCTCGCGGCGCGACGGCGGGTCGGCATGCCCGTCGCCGTCCTCGTCGAGCACGCCGGTGACCCGGCCGTGCCGATCGGTGGAGACCGGTACGAAGAAGTCCCGGTGTCCCACCGTCTGGGTGAAGATGAAGCCGCAGTACAACGCGAGTGAGGTGACGGCGGCGAAGGCCAGCTGCGAGCCGGAGTACTCCAGGCCCGCGGCGCTGACGGTGACCCCGGGCAGCACCAGGCACACCCCGGCCAGGGTCACCACGGTCGCCAGCGCCGAGCCCGAACCGGAGGCGTTGAACGACACCATCCGATGGCGCAGCGCTCCGACCAGCAGACTCAGACCGACAATGCCGTTCAGGGTGATCATCACCGCCGCGAATACGGTATTGCGCGCGTACGTCGAGGCACCGGGACCGCCGCCGATCATCAGCATCACGATCAGGCCGACCTCGATCACCGTGACCGCCACGGCGAGCACCACCGATCCCAGCGGCTCGCCGACCCGGTGGGCCACCACCTCCGCGTGGTGGACCGCAGCGAGCACGGCGGCGGCGAGCACCACCGCGATCAGGGCCAGGATGGCCGGGCTCTCGTGGCGGCCCCAGGTGGCGACCAGCAATGCGAGAGCGGCCACTGGGGCCACCACCGTCCACTGCAGGCGTCCGCGCCGCGCCGTCCTGTCCATCACTGGACCATAGTGACTGCGGGGCTCAGCGGGTATTGCCGATCAGTTCGACGCCGGTGCCGTTCCAGCGGAACCGGACCACGCTCTGCAGTCCCATCCCGCCGTCGAAGGTCAGCGCGACAGTGTCCCCGGTGCTCTGGGCGGGGTCGATCCCGTTGAACCCGTAGGTGTCCGGAACCCCGCTGGGGATGAACTTGCCGAGATGGAACAGCACGGCGCGGGTGTTCGGGTTGGCGGCGTTGGTGTTGGCCTTGATGATCACCGCCGACAACGGTGCGCACTCGTTGTAGTTGCCCGCCACCGGTTCGGGGTTCCAGCCCTGTCCGCTGCGCGGGTCGCGGGGCAGTTCGGACACCGTCTTCGCGATCGCAGGGGCACCCAGGTCCACCGCGCAAGGGTCGGGCTCCGCCGCGGACGGCGGCGCGGGCTCGGCCGGTTCGGGGGCCGGCGCTGCGGCGGTGGTGGAGGGCAACGGCGTCTTGGACACCGTCGAGTCCCCAGAACCGCAACCCGCCGACGCGGCGGCCACCGCGGCGGCCACCGCGAAGCCCAGGGCAGCCGTCGTCAACCGATCCCACACAATTCCAGGAGGGTACCGCCGGCAGCCCCGCGTGCCTGGCCGCCACGCGCTCAGGCACTACACTCAGGGCGCGATGACAACCCCCGAACCGCCGGCTAATTCCTTCGCCGAACTGCAGATTCACCCCGCCGTCCTGCAGGCGGTGGCCGAGGTCGGCTACGAGTCCCCCTCGGCGATCCAGGCTGCGACCATCCCGGCCCTGATGGCCGGCTCCGACGTGGTCGGTCTGGCCCAGACCGGCACCGGAAAGACCGCCGCGTTCGCGATCCCGATCCTCTCCCGCATCGACACCGCCAGCAACCAGACCCAGGCGCTGGTGCTCGCCCCGACCCGGGAACTGGCCCTGCAGGTGGCCGAGGCGTTCAGCCGCTACGCCGCCCATTTGCCGAAGATCAACGTGCTGCCGATCTACGGCGGGCAGTCCTACACCGTGCAGTTGTCCGGTCTGCGGCGGGGCGCTCAGGGTGGGGTCGGCACGCCCGGCCGGGTGAGCGCTC
>SYAB01000353.1 GCA_005787665.1 Actinomycetota bacterium | reverse complement strand
GATCGGGGTCATGGCGTCGATGGCCTTGATACCGGTCTGCAACGGCTCGGTGACGCCCTTACGTTGCACCACCGACGGCGCCTGAAGTTCGAGTTCGCGACGCTTGGTCGACACGATCTCGCCGCGACCGTCGATCGGCTGGCCGAGCGGGTTGACGACCCGGCCCATGAAGGCGTCGCCCACCGGGACCGAGAGCACCTCACCCGTGCGCTTGACCTGCTGGCCCTGCTCGATCTTCTCGAAATCGCCGAGGATGACCGCACCGATGCTGTGCTCGTCGAGGTTGAGCGCGACCCCGAGAACACCACCGGGAAATTCCAGCAGTTCCTGGGTCATCACCGAGGGCAGTCCCTCGACGTGGGCGATGCCGTCGCCGGCGTCGATAACGGTTCCGATCTCCTCGCGCCCGGTGCCTGCCTCAAAGCTTGAGACGTAGCTCGCGATGGCGCCTTCGATGTCGTTAGCGGAGATTGTCAACTCTGCCATGGCTTTTCGTCTTCCTCTTGTTCCTGAGTGGTTCTTGGCTAGTCGGCGGGGCTAAGCGGCCGGCTCTAGTCGGGCAATTTCGTCGCGGCTGCGGCGAGCCGCGAGGACAACGTTCCGTCGATCACCTCGTCGCCGACGGCGACCGACAGGCCGCCCAGCAGCTCGGGGTCCACGTTGAGCTGAACCGACACCGGGTGGTGATAGATCCGGCTCAGCACCTCGGTCAAGCGCCGGCGCTGGCCGTCGCTCAATTCGGCGGCGGCGCCGACCTCGGCGACGAGCTCGCCGCGGTGTGCGACAGCCAGTTCAGCCACGTCCTCAACGGCATCGTCAGCACGTTCGCCGCGAAGCAATTCGACGGTCTGGACCAGTAGCGCACCGGCGGTCGCGTTGATCCCGCTGGCGCGGTCCAGCACGCTGCGCAACAGCGCGATCCTCTCCTCGCCCGACCGGGCGTAATCGCCCAACAGGGTGGTCAGCCGCGGCTGGCCGTCGAGGACCCGCCCGAACCGGAACAGCTGTTCGGCCACCTCCTCGGCCTGATTCTCCCGCTCAGCCCGGGCCAGCAGTGCCAGCCGCGCCACATGTTCGATGGCATCGACGAGGTCCTCGGTCCACGACCACCGCACCGACACCGCGGTGTTGAGCACCTCCATGGTGGCCGCACTGACCTGACCGCCCAGCAGCCTGGACAGCATCTGCTGCTTGGCCGCGGACTCGTCGGTGGCCTCGGCCAGATGCCGGGCCAGGATCGGCTCGCGGATCAACAGTTTGTCCACCGACGTCAGCTCGTCGGCCAACTTCGTCAGTTCATCGGCCGTCAGCGACCCTGACAGGGCGGTGAACCGCTCGACCAGAGCCGACTGCGCGTCACGACTTGCCGATCGCATCCCCGTGGAGCCGATCTCCGGAGCGAACGCCGCCGGTGCCATCGCCTCCAACTCGTCGAGGAATCGGTCGACGGTGGCCGACTGGGCCTGCGGGTCGGCCACATGGGCCCGCACCAACTGGCTCGCACGCCGAATGGCCTCACTGCCGAGATCGCCCCGGAGCTGGCGGATGGTCTGTGCCCGCAGCAGCGAAACCTGTTGACCGCCCTGGATTTTGATGCGTTCAGCCTCGACGTCGGCTTGGGTCCGCAAAGACTCCGTGATGCGCACCGAGTCGGCTCGGGCCTCCTCGACCACGTGCCGCGCATCGGCGCGGCCCTCCTCGACCCGCTGGGCGTGATGCTGGTCGGCTGCGGCCAGACGCTTGGTGGCAGCGGCGCTCTCCGCCAACTGAGTGCGCACCGCTTCCTTCTGGTCGGCCATCAGCCGGCGAACCGGCGGCACCACGTACTTCATGATGATCCAGACGATCACCGCGAAGCCGACGAGGTTCCCGATAAAGGTTGACATGGTGGCCCTACCGTCCTGTCGTCACCGACGCGCCGGACACGTCCACGCCGAGCACCCGGCTGGCCAGCGTCGCCGATAACGTCTCGACCGACGACTGCAGGTCGCCGGCGATCGCGTCGCTGGCGGTCTTGAGTTCGTCGTTGGCCACCTGCACGGTGCCGGCGACTTCCTCGTTGGCCAGGGCGCGCTTCTCATCCACGACCAGCCGTCCCTCGGCTCTCGCCTCGTCCCGGATGGCCGCCGCCTCGGAGCGGCCGGTCGCCAGTTCCTGCCGGTAGTCGGATTCCGCGGCGGCTTCCTGTTCGGCGGCCTTGCGGTTGTCCTCGGTGGTCTTGGCGACCATCCGTTCGCGCTCGCCGAGTACCTGCTGGATCGGCGGCACGACGAACTTGGCGATCACGCCCAGCACGATCAGGAAGATCGCCAGCACGAAGAAGAAGGTGCCGTTGGGAATGAGGAAGTTGCTAGTGCCGCCGCCTTCCTCAGCCGCCAGCACGGTGACGCCGACTTCCCCTGCTGCAGAGCCCATCGTGACTTAGGAGGCGCCGGGCGTGGCGAACACGAACAGCGCCATGAATGCCAGGTTGATGAAGTACGCCGCCTCGACCAGGCCGACGGTGATGAAGAACGGGGTGAACAACCGGCCCTGGGCCTCAGGCTGCCGGGCGATCCCCGAGATCAGGGCGTTGCCGGCGATACCGTCGCCGATACCGGCGCCGATGGCGCCGCCGCCCAGGATGAGCCCGCCGCCGATCAGGGCGCCGGCAACGATCTGTGGGTCTGCCATTCCTTATCCTCCTTGATTGCTGGTAGGTCTGCTACCAGGGGTGTGGGTGGTTCGGGGTCGAAACAGAGCGCTAGTGGTGCTCCTCATCCAGTTCCATGGACTGGCTGAAGTACAGAATGGTCAGCAGCGAGAAGATGAACGCCTGGATCAGGCCCACGAAAAGGTCGAAGGTCTTCCAGATCGCGTTGGGCGCCCACATGATGTAGGGCGGGAACAGCGCGATCAGCGCCACCATGATGCCGCCGGCGAAGATGTTGCCGAAAAGTCGCAGGGACAGCGAGATGGGCTTGGCGATCTCCTCGACGAGGTTGATCGGCGCCAGGAATGCCACGTGGCCCTTGAGCAACTTGACCGGGTGCCCGATCACGCCGCGACGCCAGATGCCGGCCGCGTGGTAGCAGAGGAAGACGAAGAGGGCCAGCGCCAGCACGAAGTTGATGTCCGACGCGGGCGGCTTCAGCAATTCGTGGGTCGCCCCGTCGGCGGTGCTGTACTGCACCGGCAGCACCGATATCCAGTTGGCGATCAGGATGAACACGAACAGCGTGACCGCCAGCGGCAGCACGAACGGGGCGATCTTCATACCGATCGCGCCCTCGATCTGGCCGCGCATCTGGGTGGTGATGGCCTCCCAGAACAGCTGAACGCCGCTGGGCACACCGGTCGAGGTGACCTTGGCACGCAGGAAGAACGCCAGGGCCAGGGTGATGGCCGCCGCGATGGCGGTGGCCAGCACTGTGTCGGTGTTCACCGTCATACCCAGCCAGGTGGCCGTGGTGTGGTGGCCGACCTCGATCGCGCCCTCCGCGAGGATTCGTTCGGTCATGGTGCTCAATCCTTGAACATGTTGTCGGCTGTTGAGGCGGGATTGGAAGAAGAACTCGTCGCAGCGCCCTCATTGAGCGCGTCATCGGCCTCGCCGGTGCGGATTTTCTTCCAGACCGGCAGCGCGGTGGAGAGCACCAGCACGATCTGGAACACCGCCAGGCCGAACACCACGCCGAGCCCCAGCGGCCGGAAGATGTAGGCGATGGTCAGCCCGACCGCGGTGATGACCAGCAACCGGGTGGCCGAATTCAGCGCCATCTTCTTCTTCAGCGGGTGGTCACCGGCGGTGATCGAGGCGACCGAACGCTGCACCAGCAGCGCGTTGAGCAGACCCAGACCCAGACCGACGCCGAAGAACACCCCGAACATGGGGTAGCCGGCCCAGGCCGCGAGACCGACCGCGACCGCGGTCAGAACGGCGCACAGCGCCAGCAGGCGGACGGGCCGGAAGGCGACCGACGGAAACACCAACGGCGCATCCGGCGCTGGCGTCGTCACACGTCCACCCTCAATCGTGTCGCTCGAGAAAGTTGGGCCCGATCGGGCGCGCACCGGCACGGTACCACAAGGCGGAACGGCCGAAACCGGGCTACTACTTGCCGTCGTACAGGCTGTCGTAGAGCGCCGTCAGATCGTCGTCGTCAGGCCTGTTCTCGCCACGGACCAGCGGGATCACGGTGACCGCGATCGCCACGACGAGGGCGGCGAGCATCACCGCCCCGGTGTAGCGGGGATCGAAGAAAATGGTGCTCGCCGCCCCCAGTGCAACCAGTCCGACCCACAGATAGATCAGCAGGACTGCCCGGCGATGCGAATGCCCGATCTGCAGCAGACGGTGGTGCAGATGCATCTTGTCCGGGCTGAACGGGCTGCGGCCCGCCCGGGTGCGCCGCACGATCGCCAGCAGCATGTCCAGGGCGGGCACAAAGACCACGGCGACCACCAGCAGAAATGGCGAGAGGAGGGCGAACACGTCGCGGGCGCCGTAGGCACTCTGCGAGATCGGCCCGGCCGCGGTCGTCGACGCCGCGGCGAGCATCAGGCCGATCAGCATCGACCCGGAGTCGCCCATGAAGATCCGTGCCGGGTGGAAGTTGTGCGGCAGGAATCCCAGACAGGCCCCCGCCAATACCACCGAAATCACCGCCGGCGGGTAGAACAGCACGTCGCCGCCGTGATCGCGGAGCAGGCCGACGGAGAAGATGCAGATCGCCATGGCGGTGATCAGACCCAGTCCGGCGGCCAGCCCGTCGAGTCCGTCGACGAAATTCATCGCGTTGACCACGGCGACGGTCAGCGCCAGGGTGAGCAGGATCGACGAGGCCTGGTCCAGGACGATGGTGCCGACCCCGCCGAAAGGGATGTAGAGCACGCTCCAGGCCACGCCCATGGTGACCAGCACGCTGGCGGCGGTGATCTGGCCGGCGAACTTGGTCAGCGCATCCAGGCCCCACCGGTCGTCGATCAGGCCGATGCCCATCACCAGTCCCCCGGCGATCACCACCGCGGGCATCCCCGAGGAATAGATGAACCCGCGGGTCAATGCCGGGAGTTGGGAGGCCAGAAAGACCGCACTGACCACGCCGAGATACATGGCCAGACCGCCCATCCGCGGGATGGGAGCCAGGTGGACGTCGCGTTTGCGGGGGTAGGCGACCGCGCCCAGCCGGGTGGCCAGGACGCGAACCCCGCCGGTGGCGAAATAGGTGACGATCGCGGCGGTGAGGCCGACGAGCGCCAACTCGCGCAACGGCACACCGGCGCCGCGATCGGAGAGCGCCAACAGGGTGACCATTGGATTCAACGGTACTTCACCGGGCGTGCGCTCAGTCCGAGAGCGCGGCGGGCTCGATGTCGAGGACGGCGGCGATGGCCTCGGCGGTGACCGGGCCCTCGCGCAGGATGCGGGGAGCCGGCCCGGTGAGGTCGACGACGGTGGAGGCCGCCTGCTGGTGCGAGGGTCCGCCGTCGAGGTAGACGTCGACCAGGTCGCCCAGCTGACGCTGCGCCTCGGCGGCGGTGGTGGCAGCGGGCTGACCGGAGATGTTGGCGCTGGAGACGGCCAGCGGGCCGGTCTGGCGCAGCAGTTCGAGGGCGACGGGCTGCAGGGGCATCCGCAGCATGACTGTGCCGCGGGCGTCCCCGAGGTCCCACTGCAGTGACGGCGCCTGCTCCACCACCAGGCTCAGCGCCCCGGGCCAGAAGGCGCGGACCAGCTTGCGGGCGTTATCAGGGACATAGAGGACCAATCCGTCGATGGTGTGCCACGAGCCCACCAGCACCCCGACCGGCATGTCCCGGCCCCGGCCCTTGGCCGACAGCAGACTCGCCACCGCGGTGCTGTCGAAAGCGTCGGCGCCGATGCCGTAGACGGTGTCGGTCGGCAGTACGACCAGTCGGCCGCTCTTCACCGCATCCGCGGCCGCCGAGACACACTCGGCCCGGCTCTCCGGATCGCGGCAGTCCAGCAGTCGGGTCACCGCCGGCCTCCGTTGCGGCATGCCGTCACGAACCGCGGCCGGCCGGCGAGGTCGCGCCGGGCGGTCACATCGACGAAAGCGCCGGTGGCGCGCACGGCGTCGACGGTTGACTCCGACGTGGTGTCGTCGTGCTCGAGGGCGAGCATGCCGCCGGGGCGCAGCCAGTCCGCGGCCCGGCGAGCGATGGGGCCGATCACCGCCATGCCGTCGGCCCCGCCGAACAGCGCGTGCGCCGGGTCATGCAGTGCCACTTCCGGTTCCAGTACGGCGCCCAGGGGGATATACGGCGGGTTGGACACCACCAGGTCGACGGTGCCCACAAGATCGGGCAGCAGGTCGGGATCGGTGACATCACCGTCGACCACGCGCACCCCGGTGCGCGCGGAGTTCCGGCGCGCATAGTCCAGTGCAACCGGGTCATCATCCACCGCAATCACCTGAGCCTGCGGCCATGCGGTGGCCAGGGCGACCGCCAACGCCCCCGATCCTGTACACAGGTCGACGACTACCGCATCAGGTGGAAGCCGTCGCATCAACGCCCACTCCAGGAGCGCCTCGGTCTCCGGGCGGGGGATGAACACTCCCGGTCCGACCTGCAGGTCGACCGGGCCGAACGCGGTGGTGCCGGTGATGTGCTGCAGCGGAATCCGAGTCGCTCGACGCGCGACGGCCTCGTCGAAGCGTTCGAAGAAATCGGGTTCGGGTGCTTCCAGCAGCGCCAGGCGGCCGCGGCTGGTGCCCGCGGCGTGCGCGGCAAGAAGTTCGGCATCGGTTCGCGCGCAGTCGATACCTGCACCGGCCAGGGTCTGGGCAGCCGAGGCGATCGCCTCACGGACGCGGTTGCTCACGGCCGATCATGCCTGCTGGAGCCGGGACGCCTTGTCGGCGGCCGCCAGCGCGTCGAGCAGTGGGTCGAGTTCACCGTCGAGCACCTGGTCGAGGTTGTGCGCCTTGAAGTTGATCCGGTGATCCGCGATCCGATTCTC
>SYAB01000352.1 GCA_005787665.1 Actinomycetota bacterium | reverse complement strand
CTTCAGACGATGTGCGAGGGCGGCGGCACCGCGAACGTCACCATCATCGAGCGTCTCTAGGGTCGCCTGCCCGCCTCAGCGGGTGATTGAGAGCCGCAGGAAATGCTCGATGTGCACCCGCTCAAAGGTGCGGCGCCGGGCGCGCGGGAGCAGTGGCAATGCCTCGGCGGAGCCGATGATCGTCGGAGCGGTGGTGGAGTAGGCCCTTCCTTTGCTCACGATGGTGGCGCCGCCGGCGGCGATCACGTTGCGCACCCAGTCCACGGCGGTGCCGTACGGCAGGGGGATCAGGACGTGGTCACCGGCCAGGTCCGCCACGACTGGCGTGCTGTAGGTCTTGCCGGAGTGCCGACCGGTGTGTTCGATGACCGACGCGTACCAGAAACGCCTGCCTGCTAAGTGCATCATCAGCGGGTTGAGCAGGTGTTTGTTCGAAATCCGGATCATCGCGCGAAACGGTGTCGGCCACGTCTCCGGTGCAATCCCCACAAAACCGACGTTACGCCGGTCGGTCTGCTCGGGAGCGGTGACGTCGGCAGCTCGGACCCATCCGGCGGTCGTTCGGCTCCGAATAGTCGATGGTCGCCGGTCGTCCCGATCGGTGTGTGAAAGTGCCAGGAGCCCGATGCGCGCCTGGTCAACGGAAGGTTTGGAGTCCATGGTTTCGATGAGGGCATGGTTGGTGTCCGGCACGTTCGTCGCTGGAATGAGTGCCGGGATGCTCTGGGGTGCCGGGGTCGCGACCGCGGACACCGGTGGGGATCCGGGGGGATCAACCTCGGTGTCGGCCGCAGCGACCGAGTCTCCGGCGACCAAGGGGGGTGCTCGGCGCGCTCCGGCTCTGAGGCCCCCCGGCGCCCGGCCAACGGCGACGCTTCGGGAGTCCGCCTCCCGCGTCGCCAGGGCGGCGGCTGCCGTCCAACCGGCCGCGGCGGTGCGGGCCGCTCGCGCGCTCAAGGAGGACCCGATCGCGATCCCCGCAGTCTCCCCGTCTCCGGTGGCCGCTCCGGCGCGTGTCGCTGCGGGGCGGGCGAATCCCGTCCCCCGCCCTGCGGCGCAGCCTGTGCCGGTGGTGCCCTCGAGTGCGCCCGTCGATCCGGCCGACTTCGCCGGGACGTATTACGAGCAGGGCAGCGTCAAGCAGTTCTTCTCCATCGGGCTGGTGAACACCTCGGCGACCTACAGCCTGAATCCCGACGGGACGATCCGTGTGCAGAACTCCGGGAACTACTTCTTCAACCGCGGTCTGCGTTCGTCCATCGTCGGGTCCGCCGTGGCCGTCAACGACACCAACACCGCGCTGAACGTCGGGTTCTCGCCCTTCGGACCGCCGTCGGCCGACCCGCCGGGGAACTACACGATCCTGGCCAAGGCCCCCGACTACAGCTGGGTCATCGTCAGTGATCCCTCCGGCCAGAGCGGCTACATCCTGACCAGGGACAAGAACATTCCCGCCGACCAGTACCGCCAGTTGGTCGATCAGGCGCGCGCACTGGGCGTCCGGGGTCTGATCACCCCGACCGTCCAGTACCCGTTATGAGTCGATCAGCGCGGTCGCTGCCTGCAGGTGTTTGACCGCTTCGGCGACGATGCCGTCGATGAGATGTGCGCATGACGGCAGATCATCGATGATCCCGGTCACCTGTCCGGAGGCCAGCACGCCGGCATCGGTGCTCCCGTCGACCAGGCCGGCCTTGAGCAGCATCGGGGTGTTGGCCGCCATCAGCACTTGCGACCAGGTCAGGTCCTTACCGTGCCGCATGGCCAGCCCGTCGCGGACCATCGAGGCCCAAGACATCCCGGACATGCTCTTGAATTTGCCGGCGTTGACGATCGCCGCGGCGAATCCCCGCAGCCGCGAACCGCTTTCGAGGTTCTCGACCAGCCCGGTCCGCAGCACGCGGTGCGGGATGCCGTCGACCCGGGTCGAGACCACCGTTCCGTCCAGGCCGGCCTGCAGGTAGCGCTGTTTGACCGCGTCGGGGACGGTGGAGTCCGAGGTGAGCAGGAACCGGGTGCCCATCGCCACGCCGGCCGCCCCGTAGGACAGCGCGGCGGCCAGGCCCCTGCCGTCGAAGAATCCACCGGCGGCGACGACCGGAATTCCGGTGCCCTCCAGCACATCCAGCACCGAGGGCAGCAACAGTGTGGTGGCCACCGGGCCGGTGTGACCGCCGCCCTCCCCGCCCTGCACGATCACCGCGTCGGCACCCCAGGCGGCGACCTTCTTGGCATGCTTGGCCGCACCGACCGACGGCACCACCACGACGCCGGCATCCTTGAGCCGCGCGATGAGTTCCGGCTTGGGAGCGAGCGCGAACGATGCGACCTTGACCCCCTCGCGGATCAACAGTTCGACGCGATCCCCGGCATCGGCGGCGTCGGCCCGCATGTTGACCCCGAACGGTTTGTCGGTGGCGGCGCGGACCTTGGCGATCGCCGTCGCGAGTTCGTCGATCGTCATCGTTGCCGACGCGAGGATGCCCAATCCGCCGGCGTTGGCCGTCGCCGACACCAGCCGGGCGCCGGCCACCCATCCCATCCCGGTCTGCACCACCGGATGCTCGATGCCGACCAGCCGGGTAAGCGCGGTGTTGATCCTCATACCTTGACTTCCTTGTCCCGTAATCCCTTCGGATCAATGCGGCGGATGATCTCCAGTTCCTCACCCGTGGCCAGCCGGGTACGGGGAGCCGCGTCGAGTCCGTCCACCTCGAAGGAGGTGTTGGCGCGGACATCTCCCGGCTCAACCCCGGGGTGCAGCGACACCGCCCGCATGGTCCGCTGCGGACCGCCGAAGTCGAAGACCCCGAGATTGCTCACCACCCGGCGGACGTCGACGAAACGGAAGGCGGGATTGTCCGGATCGACGGTGTCCCAGCCGATTCCGGACACCACGTCGACCTGATCGCAGAACACCCGGGTCGTATGGTTACCCACCCAGTAGCTGGTCGCATGATTGATCGTGTTGCCCGGGGCACCCCGCACACCGAACATCTGCCGGGTCGGGTGCTGCAACGGCCCGAATGCGGACAGGTTCTGGTTGCCGTACCGGTCGATCTGGTTGGCACCCATGACCACATGACGCCGCCCCCAGGCCAGCGTCTCGAAGACCCGGCCGAACGGCATCCAGCCCTCTACCGCGCCGGGGGCGCCGAGGGCCGGGGTGTCGGCGAGCAGCCGGGCTTCTCCGTCGGTGATCAGGATGTCGGGGGCGAAGGTCAGGCGCGCCAGGCGGGCTCCGATGGACACCATGGTCGTCATGGGGCTGACCATGATCTCCCCGGCGTCGCGGAACAACTCCGCGCAGGCGACGGCGCAGACCTCGGCCCGGCTCACCTGGATCACGATTTCGCCTCCTGCTCCGCGGCGAACCTGCGCACCGCCGCCTGGTAGTCGGCTTCATCGCCGGAGAGATAGGTGGCGACGAACTGCGCCCAGCCGTCGATGTCGGTGGCGGCCTGGGCGTAGCGGCGCTGGAAGCTCTCGTCGCGACCGTAATCGGGCTCGGCGGTGGTGAAATGGGCCCCGCCGGGGGCCTCGACGACATGGTCGACCATCATTCGGTTGACCAGCAGGGTCTGTGGGGGAACGGAGGTCACCAGCTCCTCGGTGGCCACCACACGTTCGACCGAGAGGAAGCGCCGGTTCGCGGCCATCAGGAACAGGTCGTCGAAATATGGGTCGATCCCGGTGTAGGCGGCGTTCCCGTGCCGGTCGCCGAGATTGAGATGGACGAAGGCCGCGTCGAGGCGCAGGGCCGGCATGGCGATCAGTTCCTCATGCTCAGAGCCCGTCGGATACGGGGAGCGCACCGTCTGAAGTTCCCCGTCCCAGAAGTCCGGCACCGAACTGCCCAGGCCCGCCCGCGTCGGCAGGAACGGAAGACGTTGTGCCGCAGCCTGCAATCCGCACCGCAACATGCCCTCGTCCATCTCGCGGGCGACGATCGCCCCGGTGGTGCGGGCGCGGGAGAACCACGGGTCGTAGAACGGCGGGGAGTCCAGCGACACGAAGCCGTAGTAGACCTTGGCGATCTTCCCGGCCGAGCACAGCAACCCGATGTCGGGGCCGCCGTAGGCGACCACGG
>SYAB01000351.1 GCA_005787665.1 Actinomycetota bacterium | reverse complement strand
CCGTCGGTATCCCCGCCGGTGTGCACGGAACCGAGGCCGGCGAACGCCGGGCCGTACTGAATACCGCGCAGATCCAGTGCCGCTCGCACCTCGGTGCCGTCCACGACATCCGGATGTGCGGCAAGTAGTGCGGTGATGTCGTAGGCGGGTGGCTGCTCATCGGCGGTGACACGCAGGATTGCGGTGGCCAGCTCCGCTGAACCGCCACCCTGTTGCGACTCCACCAGGAAGTCGGCGGCACCCCGTGACGCCAACGACGTCGAGGCGCCGAGGGTGGTCTGCTCGTCCAGGAGCAGCGCCTGTTCGAAGACGATGTCGCGGACCTCAGCGGCCTCGCCCAGCGCGGTGCGGGCTGCTGCTAACGCCATCTCGCAGTAGGCCGCCCCAGGCAGCACCGCCACAGTGCGGATCCGGTGATCCGTAAGCCACGGCTGAGCGGCGAGGCCTACCTCGGCCTGCCACACGTGGCGCTCCGGTTCCTCCTGCAAACGCACCTGCGGTCCCAGCAGTGGATGCGCCGACACGGTGTGACCACCGCGCGCTGAGGATTCCCGGTCTTGGCTCAACCACAACCGGCGGTGCGTCCACGTCGGTAGGGGTGCGTCCACCAGTCGGCCTCGTGGAGACCGAACGGAGAAGTCGACCGTGGCGCCCGCGCTGTGCACCTCCGCCACCAGAGGAAGCAATCCGAGGGGGAGTGCTTGGTCGCGGCGCATGCCCGCCAGCGCCGCCAGTGGCACGTCCAGGCTGTCCGCGGTCTGCTCAACGGCATGAGTCAGCAGTGGGTGCGGTGCGAGTTCGGCGAAGACCCGATACCCGTCCTCCAGTGCCGACCGCACCGCCGCGGCGAACCGCACCGTGCGACGCAGGTTGTGCACCCAGTACTTGGCATCGCACACCGGTTCCTCGCGCGGGTCGAATCCGGTTGCGGAGTAGTACGGAATCTCCGGTGTCCTGGGTGTGATGTCCGCCAGAACGCCGGCCAATTCGTCGAGGATCGGATCGACCTGGGGCGAATGCGAGGCGACGTCGACGGCGACCTGCCGGGCCATCACGTCACGCTGCTCCCAGGCTGCCACCAACTCCCGAACTGTGTCTCCTGCGCCACCGATCACCGTCGACGTGGGCGAGGCCACCACGGCCACCACCGCATCCTTGATGCCGCGCATGGTCAACTCCGAGAGCACCTGCTTGGCGGGAAGTTCCACTGATGCCATGGCTCCGGAGCCGGCGATGGTGGCCATGAGCCGGGAGCGACGGCAGATGACGCGCACACCGTCGTCGAGTGACAGTGCGCCGGCGACCACCGCCGCGGCGGTCTCGCCCATCGAGTGCCCGATCACCGCACCCGGGCGCGCTCCATGCGCGGCCATGGTCGCCGCCAATGCAACCTGGATCGCGAACACGGTCGGCTGCACCCGGGCGATGCCGGTGACCACCTCAGGTGCCGTCATCGCCTCGGTCACCGAGAACCCGGACTCGGCGGCGATCAACGGCTCCAACCGTGCGATCGTCTCGGCGAACACCGGGTCGCTCGCGAGCAGGTCGGTACCCATCTGCGCCCACTGCGAGCCCTGCCCGGAGAAGACCCACACCGGTCCGCGGTCGTCGTGTCCGACCGCGGCCTGATACGGGGTATCCCCCTCGGCGACAGCGCGTAGAGCGTCAATGAGGTCTGTTGGGCTGTCGGCGATGACCGCGGTGCGCACCGGCCGGTGCGCGCGCCGGCGGGCCAGGGTGTAGGCCAGGTCCGGCAGGGCGACGTCCGGATGCGTGTCCACCCAGTCGGCCAGGCGGGCGGCGGTGCGGCGCAGTTCCTCGGCCGAGGTGGACGACAGAGGGAACAGCCACTGTCCGGTCTTCGGTGGGTTGTCCCCGGCCACCTCGGGTGCCTGATCCGGGGCCTGTTCCAGGATGGCGTGGACGTTGGTACCCGACACGCCGTAGGAGGACACCGCTGCCCTGCGCGGACTCGCGCCACTCGCAGGCCAATCCGTGACCTCTTGTGGCACAAAGAGATTCGTATCAATAGCCGCCAACTGATCCGGCAGTCGGGTGAAATGCAGATTTTTCGGGATCGCCGCGCCCTGCAGCGCGAGAACCGTCTTCATCAGGCCGAGAACTCCGGAGGCCGACTGGGCGTGGCCGAAGTTCGTCTTTACCGAGGTGAGTGCACAGGGGCCTGCCGTGCCGTAAACCTCACTCAGGCTTGCGTATTCAATGGGATCGCCCACCGGTGTGCCCGGGCCGTGCGCCTCGACCATGGTGATGCTCCCGGCATCCACACCCGCAGTGTTCAACGCAGCCCGGTACAGCGCGGCCTGCGAAGATGCCGACGGTGTCGAGATGTTCACGGTGTGGCCGTCCTGGTTGGCGGCCGTGCCACGGATCACCGCAAGGATCCGGTCGCCGTCGCGTAGCGCGTCGGGCAGGCGCTTCAGCAACACGACCGCAGCGGCTTCGCCACATACGTACCCGTCCGCCGCCACGTCGAAGGCATGACAGCGTCCGGTGGGGGACAGGTGGCTCTGTGCCGACCCGGCGACGAACTTGCGCGGTTCCAGCATCACGTACGCGCCACCGGCGAGGGCCAGGTCGCTTTCGCCGTCGTTCAGGCTGCGGCACCCCATGTGCACCGCCATGAGGCCGGACGAACAGGCGGTGTCGAGGGTCAGTGCGGGACCATGCAATCCCATCGAATACGCGATCCGGCCCGAGGCCATCGCGAAGGTGTTGCCCTCGAATCCGTACGGTCCTTCCATCGCCTCGGAATCCGCGTTGACCAATTGATAGTCGAGATGTGTCAGACCCATGAATACGCCCGTCAGCGATTCGCTCATCGCCGCCGGTGTCAGACCCGCATGTTCCATGGCCTCCCAGGAGGTTTCCAGCAGCAGGCGGTGCTGCGGATCGAGTGCGGCGGCCTCGCGCTCATTGATACCGAAGAAATCCGAATCGAAGCCAACGACGTCGTCGAGGAATGCGCCCCACTTCGACGCCGTCCGGCCCAACACACCCGGTTCGGGGTCGTAGTAGTGGTCGTTGTCCCAGCGGTCGCGGGGCACCTCGGTGACCAGATCATCGCCCGCGAGCAATGCGTCCCACAGTTTCGCGGGCGACTCGATGCCGCCGGGAAGACGACAGGCCATGCCGATGACAGCCACCGGAGTGGCCACCGCGAGGCTTGCCCGATCATGTGAACGCACCGAAGGAAACTATCCCGTCTCTCATGCAACGACCACAGATTCGCGCGCTGTGTGGTTCCCCCTGCCCGGCCTACGGTAACTTACTGCGCGTGACAGACGCGGCTGAGACCTCTATTCCGGCTTTGCTGCGTGAACGTGCCCTGCTGCAGCCGGATGACACCGCGCTTACGTTCGTGAATTACGACCTGGACTGGGCTGGCGTGCCGGAGAGCCTGACCTGGCCGCAGCTGTACCGGCGAGCACTGAACGTGGCGCGAGAACTCAAGCTCTGCGCAGCACCCGGTGATCGCGCGTTGATATCGGCGCCGCAGGGACTCGAGTACATCGTGGCGTTTCTGGGTGCCTTACAGGCCGGGCTCATTCCGGCACCGTTGGCGGTCCCGATGGGCGGTGTCGCTGATGAGCGCGTTGATTCGGTGCTGCGTGACGCCGAGCCCACCGTCGTTCTCACGACGTCCGCGGTGGCTGGTGACGTCGCCCGCAATGTGTCGGCCCGGCCCGGCCACTCCGTCCCCGCGGTGATTGAGGTCGACCTGCTTGATCTGGATGCTCCGGTTCGGTCCGGTTCCGTTGTCGACAACTACCCGACCGATCCCGAGGCCACCGCATATCTTCAGTACACGTCCGGGTCGACCCGCTCCCCGGCCGGGGTGATGATCTCCTCCAAGAACGTTCTGACCAATCTGCAACAGATCACGACTGACTTTCTAGCCGACGGCGGACTGACCCCGCCGACGATCCTGTCGTGGCTGCCCTTCTATCACGACCTGGGGTTGCTGATGGGGATCTGCACACCGGTGATCGCCGGATTCCCCACCGTCCTGACAAGTCCGATCTCGTTCCTACAGCGGCCGGCCCGCTGGATGCACCTGGCGGCGAGCTATCCGCACGTGTTCACCTCGGCGCCGAACTTCGCCTTCGACGTAGCCGCGCGAAAGACCTCGGACGACGATATGGCCGGGTTTGATCTGAGCGACGTGTTCCTCATTCAGAGCGGCGCCGAACGGGTGCATCCGCCGACCGCCAAACGGTTCATCGAACGGTTTGCCCGATTCAATCTCGGCCCCAATGTGATTCAGCCCTCGTATGGCCTCGCGGAAGCCACACTGTATGTGGCCACGCCGGAGCCGAGCAGGGCACCGGACGTCGTGCACTTCGATACCGACCGCCTGACCGCCGGTCGCGCCCAGCGCTGCGATGGCGACGGGGGTACCCCGCTGGTCAGCTACGGCGGGCCAAGATCGGCGATCTCGCCGCTGGTGCGGATCGTCGATCCTGACTCCCGCACCGAATGCCCCCCCGGAACGGTCGGCGAAATCTGGGTGCATGGCGATAACGTCGCGGCCGGTTACTGGCGCAACCCCGAGGCTACCGCGCGCACGTTCGGTGCGACGCTGCTGGCCCCGTCGGCCGGAACACCGGACGGACCATGGCTGAAGACGGGGGACCGGGGCTTCATCTCAGACGGTGATCTGTTCGTCGTCGGCCGGATCAAGGATCTTCTGATCATCTACGGCCGCAACCACTCTCCGGACGATATTGAGGTGACGGTCCAAGAGATCAGCGGGGGCCGGGTCGCCGCGATCGGCGTACCGGTCGACGGCATCGAACAACTGGTGATGATCATCGAAGCCAAAAAGCGGGGCGCTTCCGACGAGGAGGCGATGGCCGCTGTCGCCGAACTCAAGGGTGCAGTCACCGCGGCGATTTCCAACTCCCACGGTATCGCCGTGTCGGACCTGGTTCTGGTGGCGCCGGGTTCGATTCCAATCACCACCAGCGGCAAGATCAGACGTTCGTCCTGCGTCGAGATCTACGAGCGGAATGAGTTCGCCCGCCTAGATGTTTAGGACGTTCCGACGTTTAAGGAGTTCCGTTGGCTCCGTTGGCTCCGTTGGTGGCCGTTCCGGACCCGTAGTTGTATGCGGTACCGCCGGTGCCGCCGACACCGCCGGTGGTGCCGCCGTTACCGCCCGCGCCACCATTGCCACCGAAGGCGTCAGCCGGTAGCCCGAACGGGTAATAGCCCATGATCGCCACACCGCCCTGGCCGCCCGCGCCGCCGGTAACTGTGCCGGTCCCGCCCGTTCCGCCCGCGCCGCCACCGATCGCGTTCCCGACCAAGCTGCCGAATCCGATGCTGATCGCGGGCCCGCCACTGCCGCCGCTGCCACCGACAACGCCGCTGCCGCCGTTTCCGCCGGTACCGCCGAGGAGATCGCCACCGCCGCCGGCTCCGCCGGTGCCGCCATTGCCGCCGCCCGTGCTGTCGCCGCCGTTGGCTCCGTTACCGGCGGTACCGAGATAGCCGGCTCCACCGCCGATTCCGCCGTTGCCACCGTCGCCGGTGGTCGCGGTTCCGCCTATCCCACCCGACCCGCCATTGCCGGCGAAGGCACCGCTGATTCCGCCATTGCCGCCGTTGCCGCCTGCCTGCATGGCGGTGACGGTGGCGCCACCGGCGCCGCCATTGCCGCCATTGCCGAACCAGACCGCCGCGCCGCCATTTCCGCCCGCCGCGCCACCCCCACCGAATCCGCCGTTGCCGCCGTTGCCGAACAGCCCGCCACTGCCACCATTACCGCCCTGGACGCCGGATACGAGTGAACTTGACCCGTTTCCACCGTTGCCGATGAAGATGGCGCCATTGCCGCCGTTGCAGACGCCCGAGACCGCTGTGCAATCTCCGGTCCCGTAGCTGTAGCCATTTCCGATGAGCAGACCCGCGTCGGGGTGCTCTGCGGTGCCGTCACTAATCAACAGAGCTAAGAAGTCTTCAAGCGTTCCCGACCAGGGGAACGTGGGCAGCCCCGTCGGCCAGGGCGTAGTGCCCATCGTCGCCAGCACCGGGGGAGTGGTCGTGCCGGTGCCACCCGAGCCGTTTGTGCCGGGGGTGCCGGTGCCGCCTGGGCCGGTTCCGCCGTTGCCGCCGAATCCGGGTGTGGCATCGCTGGCGAGAATCGCGTGAGCATCGCCGCCGTTGCCGCCGCCGCCGCCGACGATCCCGCCGCCTAACGAAGCCCCGCCGGTGCCGCCGTATCCGCCGAACGCCAGTCCGGTCCGGAAGTTGTTGGCCATTCCGCCTTGGCCGCCGTTACCGCCCGTGTCACCGGTGCCGCCGACGCCGCCAGAACCGCCGATCGCATTACCGGCGGTACCTAGGGGGTAATACCCGATGATCGCGTCGCCGCCCTGGCCGCCGTTACCGCCCGTTGCCGTGCCGGTGCCGCCAGCACCGCCGTTGCCGCCCACCGCGTTTCCGAATCCGATGCTCAGCGCGACGCCACCGGTTCCACCGTTACCGCCGACAACGCCACTGCCGCCAGTACCACCGGTGCCGCCGTAAATGTCACTCCCGCCGCCGGTTCCGCCGTTGCCGCCGTTACCGCCGGCCGTGCTGTCGCCGCCGTTTCCGCCGTTGCCTGCGATGCCGAGATAGCCGGTACCGCCGCCAGCCCCGCCGTTCCCGCCGTTGCCTGTGGTTGCGGATCCGCCGACCCCGCCCGACCCGCCATTGCCGACGACGAACCCACCGACCCCGCCGTTGCCGCCGTTGCCGCCGTTGCCGCTGCTTGAGGATCCGCCGGCCGCGCCGTTACCGCCTAGGCCGAACCAGCCTGCGATTCCGCCGTTGCCGCCCGCGCCACCGGCCCAGCCGGCGCCGCCGTTACCACCGTTGCCGAAGATCCCGGCGGCACCGCCGTTGCCACCGGTGCAGGAACCGCTCGGACACGTAGGGCCGTCCCAGCTGAATCCCTGGCCCCCGTTGCCGAACAAGACCCCGCCCGGCTGGCCGTTCGGGCTGGCCGCGGTCCCGTCAGCACCGTTGCCGAACAGGTACGTCAATAGCGGGTCGACCGGGCCGGAACCCGTTGCCGCGGCCTGCAACGTCCGTGTGCTTGCGGCGGCTAGGGGCGACCCGGCCGTGCGCAGGTTAGCTGAGGCGGCCGCGGCCGTCCGGGATGCCGCCGCGGGAGCTATCCGGGTGACTGGGGCAGCAGATGCGACGCTGGCAGCAGCACGAGCCTCGGGCTTTGATTCGGCGCCAGTTGCCGAGCCGGCCATCCGGGACGGACGCGCCCTAGCAGCTGGTCGCGGCGAGTCGGGGTTGCGTGCAGCGCGGTGGGTCGAAGACCGAGAGTCCCCGCCAGCGCTGTGAGCCGACGCGTCTCCGGTCGAGGGTTCGGCATTCGCGGTACCGGTCGCGCCGGCCATAGTGGCAAAAGCCCCCAGAGTGAAGGCTCCTGCCGCGAGCCACACTGTGGCCTGGCTGGGCTGTTGTGGGGCGCGGTGGCGGGCGGCGGTGCGCTGAATTCCGAGCCTGGCCCGTTTTCTGGCCTTCGCCCGATTTACCGCACGGTGTTTTCCCGCCACAGTTTTCCCTAAGTTTTTATTATCTGATTCTCAGGATCCTAGCACTTCGCCCCAGAGTTCGCGCTCCTGCGTACGAACAACCCCGGTCAATTGTAGCCGACGGGCGCGGACCTCCCACCAGGGGTAAGACCCAGGCCCAGGAAATCATCTCGTGTTCTTCCTGGGGGTTCGTGGGGAGACGGCCTTGGCAGTTGGGCGCTGGGCCGTCGCCGCGGTCGCTGCCGGCGCGACCGCTGAAGCCTTTGCCGCTGCCGGCGCGACGCTGCGACGTGGCACCGAAGCCACCGAAGCCACCGAAGCCACGCCGGGAATGGCGAGGCCGTTGATGTTGAAACCGGTGTTCGGTTGCCTGATGATCGCATCTCTCTGGAAGATCGACCCCGCGAGTGCCAGCGGACCGGGGCCGGCCTCCACCGTGTTGCGGTCGCCGGCGACGTTGAAGGCCCAGTTGGGGAGACCCGGCCCGACGGGCCCGTTCGCAGTCACCACATTGTCTCTGCCAAGAATGTTCGCGGCGAGGTTAAAAAAGCCGTTCGATTCGACTCGGGCGGTGCCGCCTTCGCTTGCACCGCCGAACAGATTGAGAGCCAGAGTGCCAAATCCTTCTGTGGATGTCACCGGGCTGCCGGCGCTGAAGGGCGAGATGCCTGCGGTGAGGCTGAGCGACCCGATGGTATTCGACGTGCCGCGCCCCAGCTGCAACGCAATACCGAAGACGCCGGAGACGGCAGCTTGGTTTCCCAGACCTTCGCCCACTCCGATGGCGATATTGCCGACGCCGAAGGTTCCCGCGGTGCCGGGGCCCAGTTGAAGTGCCAGGCCGAATAGCGAAATGTAGCCCAATGCGATAGCGCCGTCACCGATCGCCGTCGCGAAATTGAAGGCACTGGTACCGATTGTGACGGTCGAGGCATTGGCATTCTTGCCGATCGCCAGCGCACCACCGAATAACGTTGGAGCGTTCGCTACAGCGCCATCGCCGATCCCGATCGCGTAGGTGGTCAGGGTGCTGGTGCAGCCGTTGCCGTTGCCGATACCGAACATCGAAAAGCAACTCGCCTGGGCGGGCGCTGCTCCGCCGATCGCCCCGCTCGCAAGCGCCCCGGAGACCAGAGCGCCCAGCAGCACCCCACTTTTAGCTCGAATCCTGTTCATGGACATCCCCTTCGCTGGTGTGGCGACCTTGCTCCGTCGGGATCGAAAGCCCCCGCCCCGCGAATCGAAGGTTGCGCCACATTTGCTGGCGGGCTTGATTCTGCCACGGTCTACCCGCGGCCGATGGTTTTCCCCTCATGTGTTTGAGCGCCGGGAATGGGCGCGGCGCTAGAATCTGTCCAGTCGCACCCCGTCCGGGAAATTTAGGAAGCAGGCATCGAAAACCACGTGACACCCCGCGAGACGACCGCCGCCGCGCAACTTCGCGGCAAAATGACT
>SYAB01000350.1 GCA_005787665.1 Actinomycetota bacterium | reverse complement strand
GTCCTTGGCAATCTGGTTGCACTCACGCTCAATCTGGAACATTAGACCACGGAACTTTTCCGCGCTCCAACGACCGTCTGAGTCCTGAATGAGATCGTACACATGTCCAGGTAGCGCTCCACGAAGCACTCGCCCCGACCGAACGCCGCGACCGCCTCGCGGGTGGCCGAGTCGAACAGTTCGGGAATCTCCTCGATGGTGCGGGCCACTTTCATGCCGCGCCCGCCGCCGCCGAAGGCGGCCTTGATCGCCACCGGAACGCCGTACTCGCGGGCGAAGGCCACCACCTCGTCGGCGTCCTTGACCGGGTCGGGGGTGCCCGGCACCAGGGGGGCCTGGGCGCGGGCGGCAATATGGCGTGCGGTGACCTTGTCGCCGAGGTCGCGGATGGACTGCGGGCTCGGGCCGATCCAGATCAGCCCGGCGTCGATGACCGCCTGCGCGAAATCGGCGTTCTCGCTGAGGAATCCGTAGCCGGGGTGAATGGCGTCGGCGCCGGACTTGGCCGCGGCGTCGAGGATCTTGCCGAAGTCCAGGTAGGACTCCGCGGAGGTCTGCCCGCCCAGCGCGAACGCCTCGTCGGCCAGTCGGACGTGCGGTGCGTCGGCGTCGGGTTCGGCGTACACCGCGACACTGCCCAGACCGGCGTCCTTGGCTGCCCGGATCACCCGCACCGCGATCTCACCGCGGTTGGCGACGAGGACCTGGGAGATGGTCTTACTGGGCACGCGCGCCTCCTGGACTTTAAGAGCCGGGTAAAGAATCGGATAAAGAATAAGGTCGCCCGCAGTCTAGAGCGTGACAGTCGGCCGGTTTCGTCGGACCGTCCCTTGCTCTAGCGCTCTAGGTGGCGCGCAGCCGCCGTTTGATCCGGGTCAGCATCGCCGACATGCCGCGCAATCGCAGCGGGCTGATGAGCTTTGCCAGGCCCAGCTCGGCGTAAAAGTCGTCCGGCACCGCCAGGATGTCCGCGGCCGACTGCCCGTCGAGGCCGGCGGCCAGGATCGCGGCGAAGCCGCGGGTGGTGGGCGCCTCTGGCGGAGCGCTGAAGAACAGCCGGACACGCTCGGAGTCCCCGGCGTCGACGTGCAGGAACAGCGGGGACTGACACTCGGGCACCGGTTCCATCGCCGCCTCCTCGAGGTCGGCCGGCAGGTCGGGCAGTTCGCCGGCGAACTCGAGCAGCAGTGCGAGCTTGTCCTGACCGGCGACCTCGGCGAACTCCGACACCACCTCGGCCAACGGCGCGGGCATGCTCACGCCGGAACGGTCCGGGGCGTCGATCCCGGTTCGGTGCCTTCGACGATCGGGACGCGTACCGCGTTGCCCCATTCGGTCCACGACCCGTCGTAGTTGCGCACCCCCGGGATACCCAGCAGGTGGGTCAGCACGAACCAGGTGTGGCTGGACCGCTCGCCGCTCCGGCAGTAGGCGATGGTGTTGGCGTCCGTTTCGACGAAGGCGTAGATCTGCTCCAGCTCCGCGCGGCTACGGAACCGCCCGGCGTCGTCGGCCGCCTTTGCCCAGGGCACCGACACCGCGCCGGGGATGTGACCGCCGCGTAGTGCGCCCTCCTCGGGGTAGTCCGGCATGTGAGTGCGTTCGCCGGTGTACTCCTGCGGCGAACGCACGTCGATCAGGGTGGCGGTGTTCCCGGAGTCCTGCAGCGCACCGAGCACGTCCTCGCGGAAGGCCCGGATGGGCCCGTCGTCGCGCTGCACCACCGGATAGCCGGTGCCCGCCCGGTCCGGCACCTCCAGCGTGGTGTCGCGTCCCTCGGCGAGCCACAGGTCGCGGCCGCCGTTGAGCAGCCGCACGTCGGGATGGCCGAAAAGGGTGAAGACCCACAGCGCGTAGGCCGCCCACCAGTTGCTCTTGTCGCCGTAGATGACGACGGTGTCGTCGCGCGATATCCCCTTGCGGTTCATCAGATCCGCGAACTGCTCACCGGTGATGTAGTCGCGCACGTGGGGGTCGTTGAGGTCGGTGTGCCAGTCGATCTTGACCGCGCCGGGGATGTGGCCGACGTCGTAGAGCAGCACGTCCTCATCGGATTCGACCACGACCAGGCCGGGCGTCAGGAGATGCTCGGAGAGCCAGTCGCCGGTGACCAGCCGTTCTGGGTGGGCGTAGTCCTGCAGGGCCGGACTGGGATCGGGAGGCAGAGGCACGCCCGAAAGCCTACCGATCGGGGCCCGGGTTGGCGGCCCACAGATCACCGATCGCGCACCCGACCGACTCCAGCAGGCGGCGGGTCGCGGCCAGTCCGAGTCCCACCACGTTGGAGGGGTCGCCGTCGATACCGTCGATGAACCAGCCGCCGAGTCCGTCGAGGGTGAAGGAGCCGGCCACGCCCAACGGCTCCCCACTGGCGATGTAGGCGTCCAACTCGTCGTCGGTGGGCACCCCGAACCGGACGGCGGTCACCTCGGCAGCGGAGGCGTTCGCCGCCACCTCGCCGCGGCACAGCCGGATGACGCAGTGCCCGGGGTAGAGCTGACCGGTCTGACCGCCCATCGACAACCACTGCCGGCGCGCCTGCGCCGGCGTACCGGGCTTGCCGCACAACCGGCCGTCGATGAACAGCATCGAGTCGCAGCCGATGACCACGGCGTCCGCGGCCACCGCCGGGGTCAACTCGCGGCACACCGCGTCGGCCTTGGCCTTCGCCAGCGAGGTGACCACGGCGTGCGGTTCGGCGGCCGCGCCGAGGCGCTCGGTGATGGCGTCCTCGTCGACCCCGGACACCACCACCAGCGGGTCGATTCCGGCGGCGCGCAGTACCCGTAGCCGGCCGGTGGAGGCCGAGCCCAGCACGACGCGGGTCACGGCACGCTCATCGGCGCATATGCGTCCGTTCCAGCAGTGTGACCCGCTGCCAGCTGGTGATGTCGTAGCGCAGTTTGTCCACCGCATGGCCCCACAGGTTGAGTTCCTGTGGACCGGGCGCCGCACCGCCGCCGGCCGCGGCGGCCAGCACCGTGACCACCGCGGCCAGTTCGTCGTCGGTGGGCCGGCCCTTGAGCACCCGGATCTCCGGGACCCCGTGCTCGGGGGCGTCGATGGTCAGTTGGTGTGGGTCGCTGACCTCGGTGATGTCCTGGTGCCTCACGGCGATCTCCTTCAGAGCGGGATGTTGCCGTGCTTCTTCGGCGGGGTCTGGACGATCTTGCGCTCCAGCAGGCGCAACGAGGTGGCGATGTACCCCCGGGTGTGCGACGGCGGGATCACCGCGTCGAGGAAGCCGCGCTCGGCCGCCACGTAGGGGTTGACCAGCGTGTCCTCGTAGTCCTGCTGCAACTGCAGGCGCAGCGCCTCGACGTCCTCGCCGCCCGCCTCGGCGTCCTTGAGTTGCTTGCGGTAGACGAACCCGACCGCGCCCGAGGCCCCCATCACCGCGATCTGT
>SYAB01000349.1 GCA_005787665.1 Actinomycetota bacterium | reverse complement strand
CCTGTGCGGCCGCGCTGGCCACCATCGAGACCATCGAACTCGACGGCCTGTGCGACCGGGCCAAGGAGATCGAGCGGCTGATGAAGGACAAGCTCGGCAGATTGCAGGCCGACGACGACCGGATCGGCGACGTCCGCGGCCGAGGCGCGATGATCGCCGTCGAACTGGTCAAGTCCGGCTCCGCCGATCCGGACCCGGAGCTGACCAAGGAGTTGTGCACCCGCGTCCATGCGCAGGGCGTGGTGGTGCTCAGCTGCGGCACGTTCGGCAACATCCTGCGTTTCCTGCCGCCGCTGACGATCAGCGATGAACTTCTCCTGGAAGGCCTCGACGTCGTCGCGGGCGTCCTGGCCGACCTGTGACCTGACGCCTACCCCTGGGAGTTGATGTGACGACGGTAAAGAACTTCATCAACGGCGAGCAGGTCGACTCCGCCGGCGGCGCGACCATGCCGATCATCGACCCGACCACCGGGGAGAGCTACGGAACCGCGCCGTTGTCCAACGAACAGGACATCGACAAGGCCTACACCGCCGCGGCGGTGGCGTTTGCCGACTGGAAGCGCACCACCCCGTCGCAGCGGCAGAAGGCGCTGCTCGGTTTCGCCGACGACGTGGAACGCCATGCCAAGAGCCTCGTCGCCGCGGAGGGACGCAACACCGGCAAGCCCAATCACGTCACGACGGCCGAAGAGATTCCGCCGATGCTCGACCAGATCCGGTTCTTCGCCGGGGCCGCACGGATCCTGGAGGGCAAGTCGGCCGGCGAGTACATGGAGAACCACACCTCCTGGATCCGGCGGGAACCGGTCGGCGTGATCGGCCAGGTGGCGCCGTGGAACTACCCGATGATGATGGCGATCTGGAAGTTCTGCCCGGCCATCGCGGCCGGTAACACCGTCGTCCTCAAGCCCAGCGACACCACTCCGGTCAGTGCGGTGATGCTGGCCGAGATCGCCTCCCGGCATTTCCCGCCCGGGGTGCTCAACGTGGTCTGCGGCGACCGCGTCACCGGCGCCGCGGTCGTCGCGCATCCCACCCCGCAGATGGTGTCCATCACCGGGTCGGTCGCGGCCGGCCGGGCGGTGGCCACCAGCGCCGGCAGCCACCTCAAGCGCACCCATCTCGAGCTGGGCGGTAAGGCTCCGGTGCTCGTCTTCGACGACGCCGATATCGCCGCGGCCGCCGAGGCCATCGCGACGGCGGGCTATTTCAATGCCGGACAGGACTGCACGGCTGCCACCCGGGTGCTGGCCCAGGCGGGGATCGCCCAGGATCTCACCGACGCACTGGCCGAACAGGCCAGGGGGGCCACCACCACCTTCGGGCGCCCGGCCGAGGACGAGGAGGGCTGGGTCCCGCCGGTCAACAACCCCGGCCAGTTGGAGCGGGTGCTGAGCTTCCTGCTGGAGATCCCCAAACACGCGGTGCTGGCCGCCGGTGGAAACCGCCAGGGCGACAAGGGTTTCTACATCGAGCCCACGGTGATCGGAGGCTTGCGCCAGCAGGACCGCCACGTCCAGGAGGAGATCTTCGGGCCGGTGATCACCGTGCAGTCGTTCTCCGACGAGGACGAGGCGCTCAGGTTCGCCAACGGAGTCGAGTACGCCCTGGCCTCGTCGGTGTGGACCAAGGACGTCTCCAGGGCCCTGCGGGTGTCGGCCGCGCTGGATTTCGGCTGCGTGTGGATCAACACCCACATCCCCCTGGTGGCCGAGATGCCGCACGGAGGCTACAAGTCATCCGGTCACGGCAAGGATCTGTCGATGTACGGCCTCGAGGATTACACCCGCATCAAGCACGTGATGGCTTTCACCGGGTAGTTCGGTCGCGCCTCAGATCAGCGCCGCGACCAGCGCCACCACCGCCACGAGTGGGAACGCGCCCTGGGTGATGGCAGCCCTGGCCTTGTCCGGCGAGGACACCAGCAGCACCAGTGCGGCGGCCAGCATGGAGCCCACTCCGGCGAGTACCAGCGCGGCGCCCACACCCCGGTGGCCCGTCGAGAGCATCACGATCCCGACGGCGGTGACCACCGCGAGAAACAGGTTGTAGAAGCCCTGGTTGAAGGCCAGTTCCTTGGTGGTTTGCGCTTCTTGCGCGGTGGTGCCGAACACCGCGCGGGTGCGTGGTGAGGTCCACGTCAGCGACTCCATCACGAAGATGTACACGTGCAGCAGCGCCGCGAGTCCGGCGAAGACCAATCCGACAGCGATCATCAGTCGAACAGTACGGGCTGTCCCAGGCCCGCGGCCGAAGGCGGGGGCGTCATGCCGAGATGGGTCCAGGCCAGGGCGGTGGCTACCCGCCCACGCGGGGTGCGGGCCAGCATGCCGGCCCGCACCAGGAATGGCTCGCACACCTCTTCCACGGTGGTGGCCTCCTCCCCGACCGCGACCGCCAGGGTCGACACCCCGACCGGTCCGCCGCCGAAGCTGCGGGTCAGCGCCGACAGCACGGCCCGGTCGAGCCGGTCCAGTCCCAGTTCGTCGACGTCGTAGACGGCCAGCGCGGACTTCGCGATGTCGCGGGTGATGACACCGTCGGCACGCACCTCGGCGTAGTCGCGCACCCGGCGCAGCAACCGGTTGGCGATACGGGGGGTGCCGCGGGACCGGCGGGCGATCTCGGCGGCGGCTTCCGAGCCGAGTTCGATGCCCAGAATGCCGGCCGACCGGGCCAGCACCCGTTCGAGTTCGTCGGGTTCGTAGAAGTCCATATGCGCGGTGAAATCGAAGCGGTCCCGCAGCGTCCCGGTCAGGGCGCCGGAGCGGGTGGT
>SYAB01000348.1 GCA_005787665.1 Actinomycetota bacterium | reverse complement strand
GGGTTCCGTTCCTGGACCCCGAGGTCTTCGCGGTGGCGTCCCGGCTGCCCTTCGACCAGAAGATCACCCGTACCACCACCAAGTACGCCCTACGGCGGGCGCTGGAACCGATCGTGCCGGCCCATGTGCTCCACCGCGCCAAGCTCGGCTTTCCGGTGCCGATCCGGCACTGGCTGCGCTCCGGGGAGCTGATGGACTGGGCCTACCGCACGATCGGCGCGTCGGCGGCCGGCGATCTGGTGGACCTGCCGGCGGTGCGGGCCATGCTCGACGAGCACCGCAGTGGCGCGGCCGATCACAGCCGCCGGTTGTGGACGGTGCTGATCTTCCTGCTCTGGTACGCGATCTTCGTCGAGGGCAGCGTGGTTCCGCGGATCAGCGAACCGCGCTACCCGGTCCAGCTCTAGGGTCGGCGGACCCGGTGGGGACGTACTCCGTCCTGGTCGTGGGGATGGGCAAGCGCGGCCGCCAGCACGCCGCGGCATTCCGGGCGAATCCGGCCTTCCGCCTGGTCGGCATCTGTAACCGCAGTCCCGAAGCGCTGGCCGGTCTCTCGGCCGAACTCGGTGATCCGGCCACCGGCACCGACCCGGTCGCGATGATCGCCACGTTGCGCCCCGACGTCGTCTGCCTGTGCACACCGCCCGGCGTTCGACTTCGGTTGATCGAGGCCGCGATCGACCACGACGCGCGGCTGATCGCGCTGGAGAAGCCGATCGCTCTCACCAGCAGCGAAGCCTTCGCCATTCGTGATGCTCTGCGGGCGTCGGGGGTCAAGGCCGTGGTCAGCCATCAGCACCGCTACGGTCCGCATTACCGCGCGGTTCGCCAGATCGCCGCCGGCGGCGAACTCGGTCGGGTGCATACCGTGTACGGGTCCGCGACCGGCTGGATGACGCATATGCTCAGCCACCTCATCGACTACACCATGTGGTTCAACGACTACGCGCCCGGCCGGTGGGCGATGGCGCAGGCCGCCGGGAGGAGCAAACTCACCGACGACCACCCCTCGCCGGACTACATCGCCGGTTTCGTCCAGTACGACAACGGCGTTCGCGGGGTGTACGAGTGCGGGATCGGCGCTCCCGACCAGCCCGAGGTCGCCAAGTGGTGGGGAAAGAACCGGATCGGTGCGCAGGGCACCGACGGATTCGCCGAGGTGCTCACCAACGGCGGATGGCGGGCTGTCACCGCGAGCGGCGGGGCTCGCGGTGGCGGGGGCGCCATGGACTACGCCACCGACATGCCGCCCTACGTCGCCGATATCGCCCGCTGGCTCGATGACGACGACGCCGAACACCCGTGTGACGCGCGCAAGGCCCTGCTCGGCGCGGAGGTCATGTTCGGGCTGCAGCGCAGCGCCGCCGGGGGCGGACAGGTGGCACTGCCGCTGACCGCAGGAGCCGACGAGCAGGCCATGCTGGCGGCGGCACTCGGGGAGTCGGCTGCCCTCGGCTCGTGCCCCCAGAACGTGCGCGAGTTCGGCCGATAGAGTTTCAGGCCTGGCCGGCCAGCGCCCCGGCGATCTCCTCGGCCGCGTCGGATCCGAAGTCGTCGGCGAGGCGCTTGCGGGCGGTGTCGAGATCCCACGTCCAGTTCTGCGTTCCGGTGGTCTCCAGCACCAGGACCGCGACCAGCGATCCGAGCTGGGCCGATCGTTCCAGGTCCAGCCCGGCCCCGCGCCCGGTGAGGAAGCCCGCCCGGAAGGCGTCCCCGACCCCGGTCGGGTCGACCTTCGCGGTCTCCGTGACGACCCCGACGTGAATGTTGGTGCCATCGGCGCCGACCAGGTCCACGCCGTCGGCGCCCAGTGTCGTGACCCGCAGCCCGACCTGGCCCAGGACGTCGGCCTCGGTCCAACCGGTCTTGGATAGCATCAGATCCCACTCGTAGTCATTGCTGAACAGGTAGGTCGCGCCGTCGACGAGCCGCCGGATCTCCGCACCGGAGAGTCTGGCCAGCTGTTGGGAGGGGTCTGCGGCGAACGCCAGGTCCAGCTCCCGGCATTCCTCGGTGTGCAAGAACATGGCGTCCGGGTCGTTGGCTCCCACGATGACCAGTTCCGGGGTCCCTGCGGCGGCCACCACGTCCGCCAGCTTGATGTTGCGGGCCAGCGACATCGCGCCCGGGTAGAACGAGGCGATCTGGGCCATCTCCAGGTCGGTGGTGCACACGAACCGGGCGGTGTGCTGGGTGTCGGAGATCAGCACGCTATCGCAGTTCACGCCCGCCGACTCCAGCCATTCCCGGTAGTCGGTGAAGTCGATCCCCGCGGCGCCGACCAGCGCCGCATCGCCGCCGAGCACGCCGATCGCGTAGGCCATGTTGCCGGCCACCCCGCCCCGGTGCACGACGAGATCGTCGACCAGGAAGCTCAGCGAGACCTTCTGCAGGTGCTCGGCGAGCAACTGCTCGGAGAACCGTCCGGGAAAGCGCATCAGGTGGTCGGTGGCAATGGATCCGGTCACCGCGATCGTCACGAAGCGTCCGCCCTTCATCTGGCAGGCCCGGCGGTGCGCTAGCCTGCGTACAGGAGCCGACTATATGGCCCGTCCCAGCCGCTCACGCTGCCGGACCGGCGCCGGCCGCTCTTCCTGCGCCGACCGACGACGTTTCCAGGAGGCCGATGATGGCTGGCCCGTATCCGCCGCCCCCACCGGGCGGCACCGGCGGCCCGCCGTTCCCCGGCACGCCCGCTCACCCGGCCGAGCCCTATCCCTACCCGGGCAACTACCCGGGCCCACTGCCGCCACCGGTGGGCTACCCGGTCGGATTCGCCGGCGGGCCGACGCGCGGCCGCCGCCCGATCCTCTGGGCACTGCTGGGGCTGGGTCTGGTCGCCGTCCTGGTCGCGGGCGCGCTGGCCATCGGTGCGGGACGGTCCGGACGCGGCGCCCCGGCGTTCACCGACGCCGCCGCCAAGACCGCGATCCAGAATTATCTGACCGCTTTGACCGACAGCGATATCGAGACCGTCGCCCGCAACAACACCTGCGGAATGTTCGACGCCCTCCGCGACCGCAAGTCCGATGTGGCGCTGGCTCGACTGGCCAGCGACGCCTTCCGCAAGCAGTTCGCGCGCGCGGAGGTCACCTCGGTCGACAAGATCGTGGTGAATTCCTCGCACCAGGCCCAAGCACTGTTCACCATGAAAGTCGAACCGGCGTCGACCTCCCGGAAGGGCCGCGACGAGGAACAGGGCGTCGCCCAGCTGTTGCGCCAGGACGATCAGTTGCTGGTGTGTTCCTACCTGCTGCGGACCACCGCGCAGTACTAGGTGGTCCCGGCGATCAGTTGAACGAGTCGCCGCAGGCGCAAGAGCCCGTCGCGTTGGGGTTGTCGATAGTGAAG
>SYAB01000347.1 GCA_005787665.1 Actinomycetota bacterium | reverse complement strand
GAGTTGTTCGCCGGTGGGCGGGTCGATGTCACGTAGACGGCTGATTCCCCGCCGGACCAAGATGCGATGGATAGTGGCCGGGGCCACGGTGATGGCGTGGAGGCGCTGCAGTTCGGCGGCAAGCCGCGCCGGTCCGTACTTGGTCGAGCGACGCAGGGCCTCGATGAGGTCTTCGATATCGGTCGGGGTGCGTCCCGGGGTCCGGTCCGGAGCGGAGGATCGGTCGATCAGCCCATCCAGTCCGGCGTGCTGCCAGCGGGCGTACCACTTCGCCACACACCGACGCGACACCCCGGCCTCGGCGGCGACGTGGGCGATAGGCCGTCCGGCGTCGATCCGCTGGCACAAGCGGCGCCGCCCGGCTGGAGTCAACGGCGCATTGGGGTGCGACACCCTGTGCTCCCGCCGCACTGCCGCCACTGACCTGCCACGGCGCCCAGTGTGCGATAGCGACACGACACCTCGGTCCCGACAAGGCGACCGCTCAATGGTGACGATCGAACAAAGCCGGAGCTCGCCCCGGGCGGGCCCGGCGCGCGGCCTGCGGGGCGGCCGCGACGAGCATGTCGACGAGGAACTGCACGATCTCCTCGAACGGCCGGTCACGCGGGATGGTGCTGCCCAGCAGCCCCTCGAACATGATGTGGGCGGTGTCGGCGATCAGGGAGACGTCGGCGGCGGCACCCAGACGCGGCCGCAGCACGTCGAGCAGTAGGTCGTCGAGCCAGGCGTGGAACTGCTCATGCACCCGGGCGACGGCCTCGCTCTCGCCGAGGCGGTTATGGACGTCGATGTGCAGACTGCGGTACCGCTCGGCGGTGGCCAGAAACCCGACCAGCGCATCCGTCGGGCCGGCACCGGCTGCCAGGGCGGCCTGAACCGATGCCCGCGACTCCTCGGCCACCCGCGACATCACCGTGGCGAACAGATCGTCCTTGGTCGGGAAGTACCAGTGCACCGATCCGGTGTTCACGCCGAGGTCCGCGGCGATGTCGGCGATGCTGGTGCCCTTGTAGCCGTGGGCCTCCAACCGCCGCCGCGCCGCGGTGACGATCGCCGCGAGGCGATCCTCGCGGGGGATGCTGCGGCGGTTCGGCGGCATCCCCAGAGGTTAGCTTCCGTTCTTGACTTTCCGTGAAGAGCGTTCTTGACTGATGCCCAAGAACGGCGAAGGGAGGACGATGGCGCACGACGCCGGGGCAGCCGCGCTCTGTGCCGCGCCGCCGCGCAATCCGCTGCCGCTGCGCCGGCAACTTGCCGCGGTCCGGACGTTCAACTCCGGGCCGGAGGTTCTGCGCGACGCTGGCGGACCGGTGACCCGGCTGCGCCTGGGCCCGCGTTGGCTGGTGCCGCCGGTCGTCGTCGCGACCTCCCCGCGCGCGGCCCGCGATATCCTCAGCCGCAGTCCCAAGGAGATGGAACGCAACCGCGTCCACGACGAGATGCGTGATCTGCTGGGGCCCAACCTGTTCGACCTGCGTTACCGCGGCTGGCTGCCCCGGCGTCGCGCCCTGCAACCGGTCTTCACCAAGCACAACGTCCACCGGTTCGGCGGGCACATTGCCGAGGTCGCCGAGGCCGTGGTCGACCGGTGGCCCGACGGGGCGCGTATCGACCTCGACACCGAGGCCCGGCGGGTGACCCTGGGGGCACTGGGCCGTTCGGTGCTCGGCCTGGATCTGCAGTCCCACACCGATACGGTCGCCGACCCGGTCCGGACGGCGATCACCTACATCGCCGACCGCGGCGCCAGTCCGCTGCGTGCCCCGCGCTGGTTGCCGACGCCCGCCCGGCGACGGGCCCGCGCGGCGAGTGCAGCTCTGCACCGGCTCGCCGGGGAGATCCTGCAGGCGTGCCGGGCCGACCCAGATGCCGACGCCCCGCTGGTCCGGGCGCTGATCGCCGCACGCGACCCGGAAAACGGCCGGGAGCTCTCCGATGCCGAAATCCGTTGCGAGCTGGTCATCTTCCTGCTCGCCGGTCATGACACCACCTCGACCACGCTGGCCTATGCGCTGTGGGCGCTCGGGCACCACCGGCAGATCCAGGACCGGGTACGCGCCGAAGCCGCCGCCCTGGGCGGACGCCGGCTCACCCCGGCCGACGTCGCGGACCTGGGCTACACCGTCGCGGTGCTGCACGAGGCACTGCGGCTGTGCCCGCCGGCACCGGTGGTCACCCGGACCGCGACGGGCGACATCGACGTCGACGGCTACCGGGTCGAGGCGGGTACGGAGCTGGTGGTCGGGATCAGCGCCCTGCATCGCGACCCCGCCCTCTGGGACAGGCCGCTGGACTTCGACCCCGACCGGTTCAGCCCACCGAACTCGGCGGGCCGCGACCGCTGGCAGTACCTGCCCTTCGGCGGCGGCCCACGCTCCTGCATCGGCGACCACTTCGCCATGCTGGAAGCCACCCTGGCGCTGGCGACCATTATCCGTGGCGTCGAAATACATTCGAGCACAGCCGAGTTCCCGGTCAGCACCCCCTTCACCGCGGTCGCCGACGCACCAATCTGGGCGATCGCGAACAAGGTGGCGCCATGACGGCCGGGGACGACGGGGGGAGGACCACCGCAGCACCTCCTCGACCGCGGTGTCGATGCGGCCGTCGATGTCCTTGACCAGCAGCGCCTT
>SYAB01000346.1 GCA_005787665.1 Actinomycetota bacterium | reverse complement strand
GGCGAGAAGTTCGACCCCGACGGCGACTACGTCCGGCGCTGGGTCACCGAACTCGCCGGTGTCACCGACGTGCACCGGCTGAGGTCCGGGCGACCGGTGGACTACCCCGATCCGATCGTGGACCACGGCGCGGAACGCGCCGAAGCACTGCGACGGTACGGGCTGATCCGCTGAGCCGGGTGTGCCAGAATGACGGCAGTCGAACGACAGGAGCCGCAATGGTCAACACCGAGGTGGAGCGTTACTCGGAGGTCGATCCCGCAGACGTGCCCTCAGCCGCCTGGGGCTGGAGCAAGATCACCTACCGCACCTGGTACGCCCTGGGCATCTTCATCATCCTCTTCCTGCTGGGCATGCTGCGCGGCAACCACATCGGACACGTCGAGGACTGGTTCCTGATCGCCTTCGCCGCAATCGTCGCGATCGTGATGGTGCGCGACATGATCATGCGCCGGCGGGGCCTGCTGCGCTGAGGCGGTCAGTCCTCGGCGGCGAGTTGTCCGCACGCTGCGGCGATCTCCCGGCCCCGGGTGTCCCGCACGGTGCAGGAGACTCCCTGCGCGCGGACTCGGCGAACGAATTCGCGCTCGACGGGTTTGGGGCTGGCGTCCCATCGTGAGCCGGGTGTCGGGTTGAGCGGAATCAGATTGACGTGGGCCAGTGGCCCCAGAGCGCGGTGCAGCGTGCGACCCAGCAGGTCCGCCCGCCAGGGTTGGTCATTGACGTCGCGGATCAGCGCGTATTCGAGCGACACCCGCCGGCCGGTCAGCTCGGCGTAGTAGCGCGCCGCGTCGAGGACCTCGGCGACCGCCCAGCGGTTGTTCACCGGCACCAGGGTGTCCCGAAGTTCGTCGTCGGGGGTGTGCAACGACAGCGCCAGGGTCACACCGAGGCGTTCGTCGGCGAGAGTGCGGATGGCCGGGGCCAGCCCGACGGTGGACACCGTCACCGAGCGCGCCGAGATCCCGAAGCCGTCCGGCGGGGCGGCGGTGATCCGCCCGACCGCGGCCACCACCCGGGCATAATTCGCCAGTGGCTCGCCCATGCCCATGAACACCACGTTGGACAGCCGCTGGACGTGCTGTTCGCGCAGCGTGGCGGCGGCCGCCCGCACCTGCTCGAGAATCTCGGCGGTGCTCAGGTTGCGGGTCAGCCCCCCCTGACCGGTCGCGCAGAATGGACAGGCCATCCCGCAACCGGCCTGGGAGGAGACGCACACCGTGGTGCGATCCGGGTAACGCATCAGCACCGACTCGAAGGTGGCGCCGTCATGGCCGCGCCACAGCATCTTTCGGGTGTCCCCGCCGTCGCACTCGATCTCCCGGACCACCGTCAGCAACGGCGGGAACAGCGCACCTGCCACCGTGTCGCGAACGGCGGCGGGCAGATCCGTCATCTGCCGAGGGTCGGCGACCAGCCGACCGTAGTACTGATTGGCCAGTTGCCTGGCCCGGAAGGCCGGCAGCCCCAGTTCGGTCACCGCGGCGGCCCGCTGAGCGGCGTCGAGGTCGGCAAAGTGCCGCGGCGGCAGGCCGCGGCGCGGCGCCTCGAAAACCAGGTCCTGCTTCACTGGTTCAGTATCAGGCCAGCAGCGACAAAACGATCCAGGTGGCCGCCGCCGACGGCAGGGCACCGTCGATACGGTCCATCAGGCCACCGTGGCCGGGCAGCAGCGTGCCCATGTCCTTGATGCCGAGATCGCGTTTGAATTGTGACTCCACCAGGTCTCCCGCCGTCGCGGTGATCACCAGCATGATGCCCAGCGGGACACCGACCCACCACGGTTTGTGCATCAGGAACACCACGGCCAGCACCGCGGCGGCGGTGCCGCAGACCAGTGACCCGGCCAGGCCCTCCCAGGACTTCTTCGGGCTGATCGCCGGGACCATCCGGTGCTTACCGAACAGCACCCCGGCGGTGTAGCCACCGATATCGGAGAACACCACGGCGAGCATGAAGGTGAGCACCCGGGCCCACCCGTCCTCGGGGTAGACCAACAGCGCGCCGAACGCGGCGAACAGCGGAATCCAGGTCGCCAGGAAGATGGTGATGGCCACGTCGCGCAGGTAGTTGACCGGTTGGCTCTGCAGTCCCTGGCTCAGCAGCCGCCAGATCAGACAGACCAGGACCGTGCCGCCGTAGCCGCCGAGCGCCCCGGCCGGGCCGAACGGCCAGGTAAGCCAGATCATCGCCTGCCCGCCCAGCAGCAGGGGGATGAGCGGGATCGAATACCCCGACTCGCGCAGGCGTTTGACCACCTCGTGGGTGGCGATCGCCATCGCCACCGAGAGGATCAGGACCCACCCGCGCGGGGCGTAGATGAGGGTGCCGATCACCATGCCGCCCAGCAGCAGGCTGACGGCGATGGCGGCAGGCAGATTGCGCCCGGCCTTCGAGGTGTTCGCCGGCGGCGATGCGGTGTCTGCCACGTCTGCGGTCTCTGCCCGGGTCCTCAGACCTCGAGCAGTTCGCCTTCCTTGTGCTTGACGAGTTCCTCGATCTGGTGGACGTACTGGGCGGTGGACTTGTCGAGGTCCTTCTCGGCGCGGCCGACCTCGTCCTCGCCGGCCTCTCCGTCCTTCTTGATCCGGTGCAGTTCCTCCATGGCGCGGCGGCGGATGTTGCGCACCGACACCTTGGCGTCCTCCCCTTTGGCCTTGGCCTGCTTGACCAGGTCGCGGCGACGCTCCTCGGTCAGCTGAGGTATGGCGACCCGGATGATCGAGCCGTCGTTGGTGGGATTCACGCCCAGGTCAGAGTGACGGATCGCCTCCTCGATCGCGCGCAACTGGGCGGCCTCATAGGGCTTGATCACGACCATCCGGGCCTCCGGCACGTTCACGCTGGACATCTGCGTGATCGGCGTCGGCGTGCCGTAATAGTCGACGACGATGCGCGAGAACATGCCCGGGTTGGCACGCCCGGTGCGGATGGAGGACAGGTCGTCGCGCGCCACCGCGACGGCCTTCTCCATCTTCTCTTCGGCATCGAAGAGAGCCTCGTCGATCATGACTTCTCCCGTCAGGTGGTGACCAGTGTGCCGATCTTCTCACCAGCAACCGCTCGGGCGATATTCCCACTGGTGAGCAGATTGAAGACCAGAATCGGCATTCCGTTGTCCATACAGAGACTGAACGCGGTGGCGTCGGCCACCCGCAGACCCCGGTCGATCACCTCGCGGTGGGTGATCTCGGTCAGCAGTTCGGCTGCCGGGTTCTCCCGCGGGTCGTCGGTGAAAACCCCGTCGACGGCCTTGGCCATCAGCACCACCTCGGCGCCGATCTCCAGTGCCCGCTGGGCGGCGGTGGTGTCGGTGGAGAAGTACGGCAGCCCCATCCCGGCTCCGAAGATCACGACGCGGCCCTTCTCCAGATGCCGTCGCGCCCGCAGCGGCAGATAGGGCTCGGCGACCTGACCCATGGTGATCGCTGTCTGCACCCGGGTGACGATGCCCTCCTTCTCCAGGAAGTCCTGAAGCGCCAGGCTGTTCATCACGGTGCCGAGCATGCCCATATAGTCCGAACGGGTGCGCTCCATCCCCCGCTGCTGTAGTTGGGCACCGCGAAAGAAGTTGCCTCCGCCGATCACCACGGCGACCTGCACCCCGCTGCGCACCACCTCGGCGATCTGCCGGGCCACCCGGGCCACCACATCGGGATCCAAGCCGACGGCGCCCCCGCCGAACATCTCTCCACCGAGCTTGAGCAGCACCCGCGAGTACTTGGGCCGCAACTCCGGTCCGGCACCGTCTGCACCCATCGGCTCGCTCATCGCGCACCTCACCCTCGTCCCGGCATGAGAGAGCCATTCCGGCGACCCCGGAACGGCCTCCCCATCCTGCCACATCATGAGATCCCGACGGCCCGCGGGGCGGCACGCCGAGCCCGCTCCTAGATCTTGGGATTCAGAGGCGACCTAGATCTGGTGCTACAGTGCCCAACCAGTGACGAGAGCACCGAACGGGGGTGGGAACACCGTGGCACTGCAAGCCAGAGCCCAGGCAACGCGCCGGCGAATTCTCGACTCCGCGGTCGAACTCTTCGCCGAATCGGGCTACGGGGAGACGGGCCTGGCCGACATCCTTGGGCGGGCGGCCGTCAGCAAAGGGGCGTTCTACTACCACTTCGACTCCAAAGAAGCCGTCGCCGTCGCGATCATCGAGGAGTACCGCCGGCGCAACGCGCAACAGGTACGGGCGCGCATCGACCCCGCCTCGCCCATGCTGGACCGGATGATCGTCGCCAGTTTTGCTTCGGCCGCGTTCATCGAGACCGACAAGGCCGCCCGGATCGGCCACCAACTCCTGCAGGCTCTGGGACAGGTCAGCAAGATCGCCATCGAGATCTACGGCGAGTGGACCCAGGAGTTCGTCGGCAACCTCACCGATGCGATGACCGCCCTCGGCACTCGCCACGGTGCGGACCCCGGCGAGGTCGCCGAAGCGATGTGGGTCGGGGTGCTCGGCTGCCACCTGCTGTCCTCGGCGCTGAGCGACGATCCGTATGCCCGACTCGGCCAGGCTTGGCGGGTGATGGTGCGGGCCGCTCTTCCCGACGCGGCGCAGGGCCGCTATCTGGAGCTGCTCGACACCACGGTCGCGGGCCTGCAGTCCGTCGGCCGATGAAGCCGACCTACCCGGCGGCCTGAATCCGCCGCCATCCGACGGCGGCCTCCACCTCATAGGCCAACTCCAGCAGTCGGCGGTCGTGGCCGAACGGCGCGCTGAACATCATCCCCACCGGCATGCCGTGTGCGGACTGCGCCAGCGGGAGCGAGATCGAAGGCTCGCCGGTGGCGTTCTGCAGCGGGGTGAACGCCACCCAGTCCTGGAGACGATCGATGACCTGGGTGTAGTCCGCGGTGGGGTCGAGGTGCCCGACACGTGGTGTCTCCTCGGCGAGGGTGGGCGTCAGCAGGACGTCGTAGTCGCGATAGAACCGGTCAGTGATCCGGCGCAGCCGGCGCAGCCGGGTGATCGCCACCGGCAGGCGGTGCAGGTTGCGACCGGCGTGCCGCTCCAGCCCCAGGGTCAGGTTGTCTAGGCGGCTGCGGTCGAAGCTCTTGCCGAACGTCAACCGACCCGTCCGAACCAGCGTCATCGCCAGCGATGCCCAGTACAGCAGGAAGTCCTCGGCGAACGAATCGGGCACCGGATTCGCGTCGAGCCGCTCGACGCGGTGGCCAAGGCCCTCGAGCAGGGTGGCGGTCTCCAGCGTGCGCTCGCGGATCTCCGGGCTGGCATCCCGGTTCACCGAACGTGTGACCACAGCGATCCGCAGCCGGTCCGCGCCCGGCCCGGTCACCGCGCCGATCGGCATCAGCGACCGGTTACGCCAGATCCGCTCGGCCTCCCGATAGAACGCCGCGGTATCCCGCACCGACCGGGTCAGCACGCCGTCGTGGACCAGGCGGACCGGCATCTGCTGGGACATCCGATCCTGGGGCAGCCGGCCGCGAGACGGCTTGAGACCGACCAGGCCGTTGCAGGAGGCCGGAATCCGGATCGAGCCACCCCCGTCGTTGGCGTGCGCAATGGGCACCACCCCGGCGGCCACGAATGCCCCCGAACCCGAGGACGACGCGCCGGCGGTGTAGTCGGTGTCCCACGGGTTGCGCACCGCCCCGATCCGCGGATGTTCGGCGGCGGCGCTGAAGCCGAACTCCGACAGCTGGGTCTTGCCCAGCGGGATCAGCCCGGTGGCCAGGAAGAAGCGGGCGAACTCCCCGTGCCCCAGCTTGGGCACCGGCTCCCACGCGTCGGTGCCGTTCATGGTGGGCATGCCCTCGACGTCGACATTGTCCTTGAAGAACGTCGGCACCCCGTCGAAGTAGCCGCCCTCTCGCGCCTCCGCCCGGGTGCGGGCGGCCGCGAATGTCTCGTGCGCCAACCCGTTGAGCGCCGGGTTCACCGCTTCGCAACGGGCGATCGCCGCGTCGACGAGTTCGGCAGCCGACACCGTGCCGGTGCGGATGGCGTCGACCAAGCCGACCGCATCGCGATCGCCCAGCGCGTCGTCGGTGAACGCGTTGACATGCCTCACGGTGTGTGAACCCGCAACCCGGTCAGGCTTGACCCACCTCGAAGCGCACGAACCGGGTCACGGTGACACCGGCGTCGTCGAGCAGCGCCCGGACCGACTTCTTGCTGTCGGACACCGACGGCTGGTCGAGCAGCACGACGTCCTTGTAGAAACCGGTGAGCCGGCCCTCGACGATCTTGGGCAGCGCCGCCTCCGGCTTGCCTTCCGCCTTGGCGGTCTCCTCGGCGATCCGGCGTTCGGCCTCGACCACGTCGGCGGGCACGTCCTCGCGAGACAGGTACTTCGCCTTCAACGCGGCGATCTGCAGTGCCACCGAGTGCGCCGCGTCGTTATCGGATCCCTCGAATTCGACCAGCACGCCGACGGCCGGCGGCAGGTCGGCGGCCCGCTTGTGCAGATAGGTCTCGACGTTGCCGTCGAAGTACTGCACCCGGCGCAGCTCCAGCTTCTCGCCGATCTTGGCCGACAGCGCGGCGATCGCCTCCTCGACGGTCGCGTCGCCGGCCTTGGCGGCCTTGAGGGACTCGACGTCGGCGGCCTTGGCGGCCAGTGCGGCGTCGAGGATCCGATCGGCCAGTTGCTGGAACTCGGCGTTCTTCGCGACGAAGTCGGTCTCGCTGTTGAGCTCGATCAACGCCCCGTCACGCGCGGCCACCAGACCCTCGGCGGTGGCCCGCTCGGCACGCTTACCGACATCTTTGGCGCCCTTGATCCGCAGCGCCTCGACGGCCTTGTCGAAATCGCCGTCGGCGTCGGCCAGGGCGTTCTTGCAGTCCAGCATGCCGGCGCCGGTGAGCTCGCGCAGACGCTTGACGTCGGCGGCGGTGTAGTTAGCCATCTCAGCCTTCCAGGGTTACTTCGGTGGTGACCGACTCGTCGGCGACCGGCCCGGCCTCGACGGGCGCGGCCTCGATGGCCGCGCCGGCCAGCAGTTCCTGCTCCCACTCCGCGAGCGGTTCGGCTTGGGCACCGGCGTCGGCCTTGTCGCCGGCCCCGGCACCACCGCGGGCCTGCAGGCCCTCGGCGACCGCCGAGGCGATGACCTTGGTCAGCAGTGCCGCGGCCCGGATGGCGTCGTCGTTACCCGGGATCGGGGAGTCGACCAGATCCGGGTCGCAGTTGGTGTCCAGGATCGCGATGACCGGGATACCCAGCTTGCGGGCCTCGCCGACGGCGATGTGCTCCTTGTTGGTGTCCACCACCCAGATGGCCGAGGGCACCTTGCTCATGTCCCGGATACCGCCGAGGCTGCGCTCGAGCTTGTTCTTCTCCCGGGTCAGCATCAGGATCTCTTTTTTGGTGCGACCCTCGAAACCACCGGTCTGCTCCATGGCCTCGAGCTCCTT
>SYAB01000345.1 GCA_005787665.1 Actinomycetota bacterium | reverse complement strand
GATCGTGGTGCCCACCATGGACGCGGTCACGATGCGCCGACGCGGAACGCCGCCGACGAGGTCGGTGTCGGTCGTGTCAGTGCTCACCATATCCGCCGATCGTCGAGTTCAGTTCTGCCGCTGCATGATCAACGCCGGGTAGGGCGCCGCGTCGGCGGCGATATCGACACCCATGTGGGTTCGGTAGTAGTCGACCCCGTCGACGCTGTCCCGTACGTCGAGGCCGTGCCGCCGGTAGAAAGTGATCGCGCGGGTGTTGGCGGCGGCCACCAGCAGGATGTAGCGCTGCTGCGAACCGAGGCCCTCGTGCAGGGCCGCCATCAGCGCCGAACCGGCCCCGGTCCCGATGGCGCTCGGGCGCAGATAAAGCCGGTGCAGTTCCGGTTCCGGGCCGAGTTCGTCATAGTGCAGGAAACCGTCGACCCGATCGTCGTTCTGCACCACCAGGAACCTGGTGGCCGGTTGAGTGGCGGCGGCGGTGATCGACGCGGCGGCTGCCTCGTCGGTGTAGAGGGTCCCCACCACGGTCTGGATCACCATGGGGTCCAGCGACCCGGCGTAGGTGGGCGGGAAGGCCATCCGCCCGATCTCGGCGACGGCCGCGGCGTCGAGGGCGGTCGCGGTCCGGGCCAGCACTGGGCAAGGCTAACAAGCACTACTGCCGACCTGCCGGCCACGCGCTGCGCCTAGCATCGCAGGTATCCGACTGTGCCAGCGTCGAAGGAGCCAGGTCATGCAGTCCGTCAAGGGGAAGAACGTTCTCGTCACCGGGGCCGCCATGGGTCTCGGCAAGCTGTTCGCCACCAACGCGGTGCGGGAGGGCGCGGCCTCGGTCGCGCTGTGGGACAGCAACGAGACCGTATTGAAGGAGACCGCCGTCGAATTGGAGGCGGCGGGCGGAATCATCCACTACGACACCGTCGACGTCACCGACGCCGACCGGATCGCCGAGGCCGCCGAACGGCTTCTCGCCGACGTCGGCACGGTGCATGTGTTGTTCAACAACGCCGGCATCGTCCGCGGTAACGGCTACTTCTGGGAGAGCCAGCGCCGGGACTTCGTGCTCACGATGGAAGTGAACTCGATCGCCCCCATGCTGGTCGCCCGGGAGTTCCTCCCGGGAATGATCGCCTCCGGCCAGGACTGCCGGCTGGTCAACATCGCCTCCTCCGCGGGGCTCAACGCCATCCCGCGGATGGCCGCCTACGCCGCGTCGAAGTGGGCCGCCGTCGGCTTCTCCGACTCGGTGCGCCTCGAACTCGAGCAGGCCGGCTACGACCGGGTCCGGGTGACCACCGTGTGCCCGACCTACATCAACACCGGGATGTTCGACGGCGCCAAGGGCATCCTGTTCACCCCGATGCTCAAGCAGGAGGACGTCGTCGCCGAGACGTGGCGGGCGATGCTGGCCGGGGACCCCTTCGTGGTGATGCCGTGGACCTCGCGGATGAACAAGGTCCTCACCGGGGTGCTGCCGGTCCGGTTACGTGACGCCTACCTGCGGCGGGTGGGCGTCTACAACTCCATGGACGAGTTCAGCGGCCACTCCGCCGAATGAACTCCGGCGGTTCTAACCGCCCGCGTTGCGCACCAGTTCGATGGCGTAGTTGTTGACGAACTGGCCCGCGTTCGGTTCGCCGCGGTCGCAGGATCCGTCTGACTCGCCGACCCTCTTGATCCACAGGTAGGCATCGGCGTGCGCTCCGGCGGTGGCCGTGGTGGGCGACACCCCCAGTGCCCGGCCCTTCGGGTTGCACCAACTCAGCGGGGCGTCCGGCACCGGTCCCGCGCCGTTGCGTGAGGTGTCGATCACGTAATGCGACCCGTTGGTGAGTGCCGAGATCGTTTCCCCATAGCCGATCTCCTCGTCGGTCGTGTAGTAGTTCGTGATGTTCAGGCTGAAGCCGCGGGCCTGATCGACGCCCACCGCATTGAGCCGATTGGCCATCTCCTCGGCCGCCACCCACCGGGAGTGGCCGCCGTCGACGTAGACCGCCGCCGCCGGGTTGCGGGTCAGGGTGTCGACGGCGTAGCTGAGCAGGTCGAAACGCTCCTGACGCTGATCGGCCGAAAGACAGTCGGCCATGGCCAGGGCGTCGGGTTCGAGGATGACCGCCGCCGGCAGGTCGCCCAGACCCGCGGCGATGGCGTCGATCCAACCCCGGTAGCCGGCGGCGCTGGCGAAACCGCCGGCCGCGAAGCTGCCACAGTCGCGGTGCGGGATCGCGTAGAGGGTCAGCACCGGCATGGCCCCGGCCGCCGCCGCCGCTCCGGCGTAGCGCGACACCGTGTTGCCGACCGTCCCCGTCGGGAAGGCGTGGTCGAGCCAGTACGCCTGCGGGGTGTTGGCGATCGCGGTCAACTCGGGGCTGGGCGGACTGGCGTTCTTGGCGGCGGCCATGGCCCGGGAGATCGGGTCGACGTAGAAGGGCATACCGGCCAACGGGTTGGCCTCCGAGACCAGACGCACCGCGGGTTCATGGCGGTCATCGGCCATCACACCGGTGCCCGCGACCGTCGCGGAAAGTGCCAGGAGGGGAACCACCCCGCGCGTCACCGCGCGAACGAGGGAAGCAATCACCCCCAGAAAGATAGTGCGGCGGCGAAGACGGCGCGACACCCGTCGGCCCGCCCGTACACCAATGGGGCAGCAGTGAATTTTGGGTCTGCTGTGGTCAATTGTCGGGGCCCGGTGTCCTCCGATCTGAGGAACCCGGATCGTCAGATGAGAGGGCCTATCGGCCGACACCGGCGAAGCGGGATTGGCGTGATGCTCGTAGAGACACGCGGCCGCACCGGCGGAACGCCCACGACGAGAAGGGTTCGATCATGATCACGACACTCCGCACATGGATCAGCCGCTGGATGACGGTGGATCCGGCTGTCGCCATGGGTCTGTTCGGCACCGGGGTGGGTTACGCGACCCCGGCCTTCAGCGCGGAGACCGACACCCGACTGAGCGCCCGCTTCGAGGGACGCTGACCGCGGTCCGGTCAGCCCAGCAGGGTCGAACCCCAGTAGTCCCCGCTACCCAGACCCGGTGGGCAGGCGAACACCGCCGACCCGGTGTGGGTGATGTACTCGTTGAGCAGATCGTTGCGCGCGAGTTGGGTCTGCATCGGCACGAACTGAGTGACCGGGTTGCGGACGAAGGCGATGAAGAACAGGCCGGCATCGAGGTGGCCGAACCCGTCCGAGCCGTCGGTGAAGTTATAGCCGCGGCGCAGTATCTCGATGCCGCCCAGGGTGTCCTTGGAGGCCAGCCGCACGTGGGCGTCCTCGTCGATCAGGGGTTTCCCGTCCGCGCCGAGGGCCTGGAAGTCTGCCGGGGCGAATTCGTCATCGAAACCGAGGGGAGCACCGGAGCCCTTCCGGCGGCCGATGACACGTTCCTGCTCGAGCAGGGTGGTGCGGTCCCAGGGCTCGATGCGCATCCGGATTCGGCGGGCCACCAGATAGGTACCACCGTTCAGCCAGTCCGGTCCGTCGCCCGGGGCCACCCAGACGTGGCGGTCCAGCGCGCCGCCGTCCTCGGCCTTGAGGTTGTTGGTCCCGTCCTTGAAACCGAACATGTTGCGCGGTGTCGACTGGTCGCGGGTAGTCGAGGAGGTCCGGCCGAATCCCAATTGCGAGTAGCGCACCGCCACGGTCCCGAAGCCGACGCGGGCCAGGTTCCGAACGGCGTGCACGGCGACCTGCGGGTCGTTGGCGCACGCCTGGATCACGATGTCGTCGCCGCACCGAACAGCTGCGCGGACACCGTCGGACCCGAGCGCGCGAGCTCGATGACACCGTTCATCGCGTCCGCCTTTACCTTGATTAAGGTTTGCCTTACCGTTTTAAGTGTTGCCTAACCTAATACATCCCGTGCTCGTCGCAAAGCCGGGGTCCGATCACCAGGAGGCGGACGTTGACGCGTTCATCCGGACCGCCGCCGGCCGAGCGGGTGCGCACCGTGCGGGCACGGGGCGGCACGGCGCAGGTGG